>JANNSK010000047.1:0-16223 GCA_031402515.1 Alphaproteobacteria bacterium
GTAACCCCCCACGGTTCACGCGTCGCTACGCTAGCGTGAACCCGCTCCCCCTCAAGGGGGGAGCTTGGCACCGTGGCTCTCGTACGCTCTCTACTGATCGATGACATAAATAATACTGCAGGCTGGGTTGGTATAGGAGAGTTTATAGGTGGCGGCGGTGGTATCGCCGGTAGCGCAGTTGGCCTGCACGGTCGTTTTGTAGCTCATCATGGCGCCAAGGCCGGGTTTGCCATCGTCCATTTTCGTGTCGATGTTGGCCTGCTCGCGTGGGATAAGGGCGGCAACGTTGGTCCAGAGATTCCCGTTTTGCGAGCCAAAAATTATGATCTGGGATTGTGCCATATCAAACCAATTGGCGTCGGACGATTTAGCAGTTTCTGTGTAGAGTGTGTAGCCAGTATTGGAGAGTTTTCCTTTAGGTACATTGGTGCCGATAGTGGTGGCATATTCTCCGCCAGTACCGGCGACCCCGCTGAAGGTGCCCTCGATATAGCCGGCATTCGAAAGCTGCTGCCAGGCGCGGAATGGTTCCGACCAGGTAGTCCAGCCGTCGACGCTGCCAATATAGTTATCGCCATTCCCATTACACGTTTCTTTCTTGGGCACGCGGGTGCCGGTGGGGCAGGCGCCGGTGGTGTCGGTGCCCCAATAGTCGGTGGCGTCGAGAATATCGCCGGGCATGCCTTCATATTGGCTTTTGAATTGGGCATAGGCGGATTTGAATTTGGTGAGGTCGACGACCACACCCTGCAGCTGCGACTGGCGGATGGCATATTGTCCGGCGACCACGCCGCCGACGAGAATGCCAATAATGGCCAGCACCACGGCCATTTCGACCAAAGTAAAGCCCTTATTGCACGTGCTGTTTGACGTTTGCATCAGTTTCACCTTTAGCATAAAATAAGCGCATGGAATGAAAAAAATAACGGGCCAGGCGCTTTACATTGTTCACTCCTGTTCTATATGTCGTTTAGCAACACTTCACCGCGGTAGTAATCCCATGACTGTCAAATCCGTCCTGCCCATTCTGCCCTTGCGCGACATCGTCGTCTTCCCCGGCATGGTGGTGCCGCTGTTCGTCGGCCGCGAGAAATCGGTGCGGGCGCTCGAATCGGTGGTCAAAGCCAACAACCGTATTCTTTTAGTCTCGCAGAAAAACGGCTCGCAGGACATCCCCACTAAAGAAGATTTATTCCGCGTCGGCACCTCGGCGACGGTGCTGCAATTGCTGCGCTTGCCGGATGGTACGGTAAAAGTGCTGGTCGAAGGCGTCACTCGCGCCAAAATCAATGCCTTCACCGCCCACGAGGAATTCTACGAGGCGGAAGTCGAGAATATGGAGGAGCCCGCGGGCGACCCGGTTGAAACCGAAGCCATGTTCCGCTCGGTTGTTGCCAAATTCGAGGAATATGTGAAGTTGAACAAAAAGATTCAGCCGGAAACGCTGGGCGCAGTTTCCAAAATCACCTCGCCCTCCATCCTTGCCGATACCGTTGCCGCCCATATGTCGATCGACATCCCATCCAAGCAGGAAATCCTTGAAATCATCAAAGTGTCTGAGCGTCTGGAGCATGTCTATTCGCTCATGGAATCGGAAATCGGCGTGCTCAATACGGAGAAACGCATCCGCGGCCGCGTCAAGCGCCAGATGGAAAAAACCCAACGCGAATATTACCTCAACGAGCAACTGAAGGCGATTCAGAAAGAGCTTGGCGAACTCGACGAAGGACGTGACGAAGCCTCCGAGCTTGACGAGAAAATCAAGAAAACCAAACTGTCGAAGGAAGCGCGCGAGAAGGCCGAGGGTGAACTCAAAAAACTACGCACAATGAGTTCGATGTCGGCGGAAGCCTCCGTCATCCGCAATTATCTCGACTGGATGGTGACGATTCCGTGGAAGTAGCCGACCAAAGTGAAGCGCGACCTCGACCTCGCACAAAAAACCCTCGATGCCGATCATTCGGGACTCGAGAAGGTCAAAGAACGCATCCTCGAATATCTCGCGGTACAGGCGCGCACGAAATCCATCAAAGGCCCGATCCTCTGCCTCGTTGGCCCTCCCGGCACCGGCAAAACCTCGCTGGCACGCTCGATTGCCAAAGCGACTGGCCGCAATTATGTCAAAATTTCGCTGGGCGGCGTGCGTGACGAAGCGGAGATCCGCGGCCACCGCCGCACCTATATCGGCTCGATGCCGGGCAAACTGATTCAGTCGATGAAGAAGGCAAAATCGAGCAATCCGCTGATGCTGCTCGACGAGATTGACAAAATGGGCAATGATTTCCGTGGCGATCCCGCTGCGGCGCTACTTGAGGTTCTCGATCCCGAACAAAACAAGCAGTTCAACGACCATTACCTCGAAGTCGATTACGATCTGTCGGACGTGATGTTCATCACCACCGCCAACACGCTCAACATGCCGCGTCCGCTGCTCGACCGCATGGAAGTCATCCGCCTGTCGGGTTACACGGAGGACGAAAAAGTCGCCATCGCCATCGATCACCTGATCCCTAAACAGTTCAAAGATCACGGGTTGAAAGCAGGCGAGTTAACAATTTCTGAAGACGCGCTGCGCGATGCCATCCGCTACTACACGCGCGAGGCCGGGGTGCGCAACCTCGAGCGTGAAATCGCGCGGATGACCAGGAAATCAATCAAAGAAATCCTGATGAGCAAGAAGGAAAAAATTACTATTACGTCGAAGAATCTCGGTAAGTTTTTGGGTGTACGCAAATTCACCTATGGTGAGGCGGAAAAAGAGGATCGTGTTGGCATGACCACCGGCCTCGCCTGGACGGAAACCGGCGGCGATATCCTGCTCATCGAGTCGGTGGCGATGCCGGGCAAAGGCAAATTTACCGTCACCGGCAAACTCGGCGACGTGATGAAAGAATCCATCGAAGCCGCCGCAAGCTACGTGCGTTCGCGTGCGCTTGATTTCGGCATCAAACCGACCCTGTTCCGCACCAAGGACATCCATGTGCACGTGCCGGAAGGGGCGACACCGAAGGACGGCCCGTCCGCCGGCATCGCCATGTGCACCACCATCGTTTCCGTATTCACTGGCATCCCGGTTAGGAAAAACGTGGCGATGACGGGCGAAGTTACGTTGCGCGGGCGCGTGCTCGCCATCGGCGGCCTCAAGGAAAAACTTCTCGCGGCGTTGCGCGGCGGTATTACCACCGTGCTCATTCCCGAGGAGAACGTGAAGGACCTCGAGGAAATTCCCGACAACGTAAAAAAGGGTTTAGAAATTATCCCCGTATCGCATGTGGATGAAGTGCTGAAACACGCGCTTGTTGAAAAGCCAAAGCCCATCACCGATTGGGTCGAGGTGGAGGATGCCAGCCTGCTCAAAAGTGGCGACAGCGACGACGAAGAGGGCGTGCGCAGGCATTAATGCCATCTTGCGACATTACTATATCATCTCACGGCCTGTAGCCCTCACCCAAAATTCATAAGGCGAATTTTGACCTCTCCCAAGGGAGAGGTCAGCAAGCGGCACGTTTTCGATTCTTTCTGCCAATCCGCGCGAGCGGATACAACTCTCCCTTGGGTGAGGGCATGCTGAGAATAAATTGAGTGCCCAGCGTTTCCTGCTCAGGCAAGACTGTTTCCTAAATGCGCATAGCTTTATATCAGCAACTGATGATACCTGACTCGACTACTTAGTCAAAGCCATCACCACTGTCGGGGAAACATGTTCAAAGACGCACACCAACTCAAAAAAGCATCACAAATTCTTAAAGCACTGGGAAACTTCCACCGACTACAGATTGTCACACTGCTGCTGAATGGCGAGAAAAACGTCTCCGACCTCAATCGAAGCGTTAAAGTCAGCCAGCCTGCCTTGTCGCAGCATCTCGGGAAATTGCGCCGCGAGGGCATCGTTGCCGCGCGTCGTCAGCAACGGCAGATTTTCTACTTCATTGCCAATCCGCATGTGGTTCGTGTGCTTGGCGCCGTCAGCGAAGCAGTCGCTGCCGACCAGCCGAAGAAGAAAAGCGCGTAGCGCTTTGAATCCACGAAATCACGAGGAAACGAATCCACGATGTTCTTATCGTGATTTCGTAGATTCGTGATTTCGTTATCTCCCGCGCCCTTGCGCGGAGCCCTTATCCACCACCGTTTTCTGGTAGATTTCCTTGCCTTTGAGCACCTGTACGGCGAGCAGGCGGAAGAGGGCGGCGAGTTTTTTGCGGCCATCCGGCGTCGATAAATCGATATGGTCGAACTCGGAAATGTCGATATGGGTGAGGCCAAGCTTGAGCTTATATTCCTGCGGACTACTGATGACTTCCTCCGCCAGCGCATAAAGAAAATCGGCAAGCTGCTGCGGCGACATTTGATCGACGTCATCCAAAAGGGACGGGGGATTAGTGGAGGTTGGTTTGCGCGGTGGTGCCACTGACGCCTCCTTCTTCGGCCTCGGTCATCACCTGCGCCATCAGCTCCTCGAACTTGGCAAAACCGAGGAAGGCTACGCCCGCTTGCAAATTGTCCATCGAGTCCTGCGCCAGGTTTTCATTCACCCAGCGCACGCGGTTCGATGGGCGGTCGGAGGCGATATAGGCGAAGTAGTTGAAGAATTTATTGCCGGGGAAATCGAAGGTCAGCTTCTTGTGCGCGATGTCGATCGTAAACGAGCCGATGAGTTTTTCGAGCTTGAAGATGTGGGTCGTCATGCCCTTTTCTTCAATGTTGATACCGTATTGCTCGTAGTTTGGTTTGCTCATAGGTAGGGTGTAGCATGATGAAACGAAGTAATCAACGTGCCGTCATTCCCGAGCTAGCCGAGTCCAAACGCATCGCGTTTGGAAACGAGGCTTCATCGGGAATCCATCTTTTGAAGAGGAAGGTGGATTCCAGCTTTCGCTGGAAAGACGGAGTTAGGCGTGCAGTTCGTCGCTCGAACGCGTGGCGGTGAGGATAACCTCACCGAATTTGGGCGAGAACAGCTTGGATAATACCATGCGTTTTACCGAGGCCTCGAAATTGCGCATGGATGCAGGCTCCAGCCGCGTATTCACCATGATGGCTTCAAGCCCGGCATCCGACATCGGGTTGGTGCAGAGAGCAAAGCCGTCGTCGCGGATTTGGATATAGTCGGTCGGGTTAAACATGGTTCTGATGACTCTATTTTTTGTTTTATTTTCCCGTGCGGGGAGGGTGGTTGCTGGCGGAATCTGGCGTTCCATTCAGTCCTAGTAACCATCCTATCAAATCCAGCGGCTTTGTGTGTGACATTTTGGTGAAGTTTTGCAGGGACTGTGGATAGCGGAGGGACGGCCATTTTCTTCTTACTTTCCAGTTGGCCGTGCGGTGGCCGAAGGCCGAGCCCTTTAGAGGGGGAGTGGTAGCGGGTGCGCCGCCCCCCCGCGCTTTAGCGCAGAACAAAAATTCATAGCCCCCCTGCAGGAGTTGCAATTCTCCTCTCCCAGTCGCCCTGATAGCTAGAATACCATGTCTCGCCACTTGAAGCTTCGGCCCTCAAAAGCCGGGGCTTTTTTTTGACTGAATGGATACGTCGCGTAGCCGCGATGGCGAAAAAAACCTTCGCCTTCCTGCGTTTGCGCGCCAACTAAAGATTCTTCTCCCCCTTACCTATCTCTACTCCTGCTTCGGCAAGGGACTGACGGCGGCTGAGGCGGAAAAGTTGATTGGTTTCTTTCGAGCGCGCAGTTTCTTTGGTGCGGGTCGTGGTCTTCGGCCGGAAGATGATACTGTTAATCAGGCTTCCCACGATTTTGCCAAAGCCGGATTCACCCACCAGATTCAGCGGATTGGCGCCGAACCCACCTCCGCTTTGCGATAGAGAGGTTTGCAACAGCCGGTCGCCTTCGATTTGCAGCGATTTTAAAAACTCATTGGTGGCCTCGCTGGTCAGCTGCTTGAGGATTCTTCTTCCTTCGTGCTCCAGATTGCGCAGTAATTTGTCCTGCAACGCATGCTGCGATCCGCGTGAGCGGCGGCCGGTCGCCTTGATATATCGTGGCATGATGCCTCCATGGTTATGGGTGAAGATACATTGCCGCTGGGATATGCTTACCGAGAAAGATGCATACCTGCATTGAATACGAGTAAGTTTGATAATGCCTGTTGACGTGTGAGCATTACTCGACTTTCTTAATCGCTTGTAGATAGCGCTTGCCCTGATATTCACGTTCTTCACACCGCACCAAAGTGCCCGGAACAAATTCCCAAGCTTCATCTTCTGGGTCGTAGTCGAGCGTTGGCAATACTTGATATACGTTGTTGCCTAAAACAATAGCCTGTGTAGGGCGCGAAGCGCTATCCTCGGGTAAATGAATGTAGATTTCAACTTCCATCATCTATCTTTCGTTAGGGTAATTTATCCGGAATGTAGCCCGGCTCGCCGACTTGAATAATTTCTTTCGTTACATCATCCACGACTATATAGTTTCCATCAAGTTCATATCCAGTTGCTGTGCGCGATGGGTTAGGTTTATTGGGGGCTCGGTAGGGCTTCCCATATCTAATCGTGCGTGTAATTTTATCAGGCGTCCAATCGCCATTTTCTAAACGATTGCGCCATTTCACCGTTGTTTTGTGGTCTCCCAATCGCCACGTCCTACCCACATTTCTTTGAAAAGCCAAAACTCTCCATGCCTCCGCCAATCGTCCAACCCTGAACAGTGGAACGATAGCGAGCTCCGGGTAAAACGGATTAAGTGGTGGTTCGCTGATGATCGTGGTGTCGACCGATCCATGATAGGGCACTGCTGTGCAGCGGCAACCCGGTTCGTCGCCGGGATGACCGGTTGCAGGTGGGTTGTTCCAGGCGAAGATTTGCCCGTCGTTTGCCTCATGCGATGGACGCACCTTATCATCGCCTTCTGTAGACCAGATGTAATGGGTGGTTGAGTGTTGCTCGGCCTTTAACTGCAGCTCAATCGAAATGCCGTAGCGCAGGTAATACTGAAACGCTTTGTGGTAGCTGGGAGAATAGAGATTCATGTCTGGTATCCTGAGAATGTCTACGCAGGATAAGCGCTAAGCGGTGATACCGGGAAGGGGTGCAGCAATCGGAAATTAGAATTTAAATCCAGATTTTTTGCGATGGCCACCGCCGCTACCACCACCACTGCGGCGTCTGTGGCCGCCACTGGCAGCACGTGCCTCGGCGCCTGGAGGCAGCGGATCCGGCTCGCGATCGGGGTGCATGAGGAGCTGGATTTCGCGCCATTTGATGGCGTCATGCGGGGTAATGAGGCTGACCGCGGCACCTTCAGCCCCAGCGCGTGCCGTACGGCCGATGCGGTGAATGTAATCCTCCGGCTGCATGGGCAGGTCGTAATTGATGACATGTTCGATGTGCGAAATATCAAGTCCACGTGCGGCGATGTCGGTGGCGACAAGAATGCGGTGATGTTTGTCGCGGAATTCCTGCAGCACGCGCTCGCGCTGGTATTGTTCGAGGTCGCCATGGATGGAATCCGCTGAGTGGCGTTCCTTGCGTAGCTTTTGCGCCAGCTTGTCGGTGCCTTGCTTGGTACGCACGAAAATCAGCACGGTGCCCTGACGTGCCGCGAGTTCTTTCAGCAACACGCTGAATTTTTGGTCTTCGTTGACATGAATCACTTGCTGGTCGATGCGGCCGACCGCCTTGTTGGTTTCGCCGACTTCAACGCGCGCCGGGTTTTTCTGGTATTTTTCAGCAATTTTTAAAATCACCGGTGGCAGTGTCGCCGAAAATAGCATCGTTTGGCGCATCGCCGGCAAGTAGCGCATGATGGCAAGGATTTGGTCCTCGAACCCCATATCGAGCATGCGGTCCATTTCGTCGAGCACGAGCGTGCTGGCGTCGTGCAGCATGAGCGAGCCGCGTTGGAGGTGATCGTTGATGCGTCCCGGCGTACCGACGAGGATGCGTGGACGCATGCGTAATTGCTGGAGCTGCTTGTCCATCGAGTCGCCGCCGATAAGCAGCGCGGTTTTGATGGGTGAGTATTGGCCAAGCAGTTGCTGGATAACCTCTACGACCTGCATGGCCAGTTCACGCGTCGGCGTCAGGATAAGCGCCGAGCCACGTGCGCCGTTGAGCATTTTGCTGATGATGGGGATGCCGAAGGCGCCCGTTTTCCCCGAGCCAGTCATCGCCGTGCCAAGAATATCGCGCCCGGCGAGCGCCAGTGGAATTGCCTGCGCTTGAATCGGGGTGGGGGTAACGAATTTCATTGTCGCCAGGGTCGCCTTGAGGGCGGGCGGCAGGTTAAAACTATCGAATGTTGTCATGAAAACTTTTTTAAATTGTCATCCCAGCTTTATGCCGGGATCTCCTGCCACTTGCGCAGGAGGAACTTCTGAGTTCAGATTCCGGGACAAGCCCGGGATGACGAGGAAAAACAGACGCCCGCCAGCCTTTGAGAGGCCAGCGGGCGTCCCGTTACTTAGGCAGCATCGGCAAGTTTCAGATTGCCAGCCGAGGTTTTACCCTTGTTGGTTTGCAGCTCGTAGCTGACTTTCTGACCTTCGTTCAGTGAACGCAGCCCAGCAGCCTCAAGCGCGGTGATGTGAACAAACACATCGGCACCACCCTGATCGGGTTGAATGAAGCCATAACCTTTAGTGGGATTAAACCATTTAACGATACCGGTAGCCATGTAGTACTCCTTAAGAAGCGTTGCTTTGCTTCACCACCACCATGGTGGATCCGCGGCAGAGTTGAATTTGGACGCGGCGTAGTAATCAGTAATTACGCGCCAAACTCTTTGTTTTCTGCTCGACTGACGCATTCAGGTAATACGAATGGAACCAGTAGATATTCGAAAGTGGCAAAGAGTACCCAATTAAACTCGAGCGCATTTATGGCGCAAATTCAAGGGAAAGTCAAGGAGAGGCTTAAGGTTTAAGGTTTTAGGCAATAGTGTGCAGAAACGCTATCTCGACGAATTATGCTGGCGATCCAGTGACATGATGTTGATAGCCGTAGGCGTTTCGTCGCGCGAACGCTCGAGGTCGTAGCTTACCCGCTCGCCAACATGCAGCGAATCAAGCCCTGCTTTCCTGACGTCCGTTAACTGCACGAATACGTCGATGCTACCGCTTTTTGGGGCGATAAAGCCAAAGCCGCGACCGATATTAAACCATTTGACTCTTCCTACTGGCATGCATGCACCATAGGGAATAGGGCGGGGGATTGCAACGGTACAGGTTTCAGGTTTCGGGTTTCAGGTGTCAGTTATTCCGAGCTTGTGGTAATGCGTGTCCCATACTACGTAGTCCGGCCTTTTGTTTAACCTGAAACCTGGAACCCGAAACCTGAAACCTATCCAACACTGTGCATCCATCGCCCTCATTGGCGCGCCCAATGCAGGCAAATCGACGCTGATGAACCGGCTGGTCGGCACCAAAATATCCATCGTCACGCCGAAAGCGCAAACGACACGCTCGCGCATCACCGGCGTGCTGACCGAGGGCGAGGCGCAACTGATTTTTCACGACGTGCCGGGCATTTTTGAAACGAACAAGGCCTTCGAGAAATCACTCGTCAATGCCGCCTGGCAGGGTGCCACGCAGTCCGACATCATTATGTTCATGTTCGATGCGCGCAAAAAACCCTCCGACGAAACCGAACACGCCATCGAGAAAATCGCGTCGATGGGCAAGCCGCTATTGCTCGTGCTCAACAAGGTGGATTCGGTGGAGAACAAGCCGACATTGCTCGAGCGTGTGGCGTGGTTCAAGGACCGCGCGACCTGGAACGACATTTTCCTCATTTCCGCCAAAACCGGCGACGGTGTGGATGGATTAAAGCGCGTGCTCATGACATCCGCCCCCGCAAGCGAGTGGCAATATCCTGAGGATATGCTCACCGATTTGCCGATGCGCCTCATCGCCGCCGAGCTGACGCGCGAGCAATGTTTCCTGAGTCTGCAGGAAGAACTCCCCTACACGGTGAACGTCGAAACCGAGCGCTATGACACGCGCGACGATGGTTCGGTGGAAATCCACCAGGCGGTCATCGTGCAGAACGAGCGGCAGAAAATCATCGTCATCGGTAAAGGCGGGCAGATGCTCAAAACCATCGGCGAACGCGCCCGCAAGGAAATTGCCAAAGTCACCGGCGCCACGTGCCACCTCTACCTCTTCGTCAAAGTGCGCGCCGATTGGAAAGAGAAGTGGCAGCCCACAGCCTACAGCTAACAGCCAACAGCCAACAGCCAAGATGTTTGGGCTTTGCTTTGATGCTGGCGAGAGAAGGCTGTTAGCTATAAGCTGTTGGCTGTAGGCTCCTTATGCACCAATGGCACGACGAAGCGCTGATTCTGAAAGCCGATAAGTTCGGCGACTACGATGCGATTGTGCATTTATTCTCACCAAACCATGGGCTCAATCGCGGTGTGGTGAAGGCTGGGTTCAGCAGCAAGCGCCGCGCCGATATGCAGCCCGGTACGCTGGTCGACGCGAAATGGCGGGCGCGATTGCCGGAGCATATGGGCTCCATCACCCTCGAGGCACGCCATAGTTTCGCCGCGCGGGTGATGCACGACCCGCTCAAGCTTGCCGCCGTCGGCAGTATGCTCAGCCTGCTCTCCGCCACGCTGGCCGAGGGCGACCAGCATGCAAAACTCTACGCAGGCGTGGTCACATTCCTTCAACACGTCGCCGCCGGAACGGAGCCGCTGATCTGGCTCGCCGAATATGTACGGCTCGAACTGGCATTGCTCGAGGAAGTCGGTTTCGGCCTCGATTTAACCAAATGCGCGGCGACGGGTGTGCGCGAGAACCTCGTCTACGTCTCGCCCAAATCCGCCCGCGCGGTCAGCGGCGGGGCGGGGGAGCCTTATGCCGAAAAGCTCCTAGCCCTGCCGCCCTTCCTGCTCGATGCGGACCATTTGCCAGACACATGGGAAGAAATCACCCAGGGCGCAGGCCTCACCGGCTACTTCTTAGAGACTCGCCTGTTGCCAGCGCTCCACCGCGACAATCCCCACCTCAGGCAGCATTTTTTAAGAGTGTTGGAGCGGAGAGTGTAAACTATTCCCTCGCTGTGCTTTCGCGACGAGCTGTGCTCTCGGTAGAAACAGCGAACAAAAGGTCGCTATACGCTTCCGAATCAGCCTTATCCCATGGAATGCAGCCTTGCTTCCCTTCACTGTTGGCAAGCAGCTTATTGCCAAGTGCAATGATATCTTTGTCCAGGTTCCTATAGCCCATCTCCCTATCACTTATGTTGAAGGTAGCCTTTTCAGGAGTCGTGTCTCCTGTTGCTTCGTAGGAAATCTGCCCCGTTGCGTTTGCAGTAAGCAGATAACGCGCTTTCTGCGGTTCACGTAGAACTTTACCGGTCAATTCATCTGTCCATGTAGTGGTCTCTACCGACAAAAAAGTAATACGGTCATCCTCTTTGGAAATACGCTCTTCGGTCCTGTTGGTGGCATAAGCACCGTTCTTATCGTCCGGCTTGCGGAATGGCCCATTGATTTCTTCAGTCACATAACATGCTTGCGGGTTCGTCATAAAAACTCCTTTTTGGTTGATGATCTCATGCCCCATCCTCATCGATTGGGAAGCTCATCGTAGCCCCCCCGCCGCAAAAGTCATGTGAAGGTTTTGTGACAATTTCGGCGGAAATCGGCCAGAAACTGTCACAAAACTGTCATAATTCGTGGCGGTGGATGCGGTGAGCGGGTGTGCATGCCCCTTGCTCCCACACCCCCCGCCAGTGGAGGACGTGCCAAGCCTACCATCCAAAACTTCACAAACATGTCACATTTCTCGACGTATTTTTTGCTACAATGAAGAGGTGAGAAACTATGGAAAACGATAACAAAACAGAAACCACGCCACTCGCCCCGATGGCCGAACGCGGTAAAAAAATGTGGGACGATCTCTGGGGTACCATCAAAACCATGCCCTTCAGCCAATGGGCGGCGGGCGGCGTAGGTGCTGCAGCCTTGTGGTTGCTGGGCGTGCTATTCACGCCGGAAGGTCTCGGTGGGTTTGGCTGGTTGATTGCACCGGCCATGGCCATCGGCGGATTCTTCATGGGCACGCAAAGTACATCGATTGCCAGTATGTTCACCGGCGGCGGAACACCCGCTACGGCTGATGCAGGTGCCGCGCAGGAACCGCAGGTGCAGCTCGGCCAGGAAGTGGCCGCACAGCCCGACATCCAGCAGCCCGGCTTCCGCCGCCCTGAGTATATCAAACGGCCCCGCGTCTATAGCGATTTCGGGAATGACGATATCCGCATCCGCAATGCGCGTCGGGAAGGTTGCACTGCTTTCGGTTGTGTTCGCGATGTGCGCTACAGCCCTGAGGCCACGCATCATTCTGACGTTCCTTATAGCATCCCCGGCTTACCTCGCCCCTTGAGAACCTATGAACCTCACCCGGGTTTATTCCGCCGCGTCGTGAATTCCATTTTCTAGACTACCCTCGGTCTTGTCACCCCGCACTCGTTGCGGGGTCTGCGCGGATGCCGCAACAAGTGCGGCATGACAAGTTTGTGCTGGATCTTCGTTTCACTCGCAATGACGGGTTTCCCTTGCATTTCCGCGGGAAACCGCTAATTTTCCGCGCCTATGGCCAAGGAATCAAACGCCAGAATCGAACCCGTATCGTTCAAGGACGCGCTCGGCGAGCGCTACCTCGCCTACGCGCTATCGACCATCACCGCCCGCTCGCTGCCCGATGTGCGCGACGGCTTGAAGCCCGTCCACCGCCGCCTGCTTTACGCCATGATGCAACTGAAGCTCGACCCCAAATCGGGCTACAAAAAATGCGCGCGCGTGGTCGGGGATGTCATCGGTAAATACCACCCGCACGGCGACACCGCCGTCTACGACACCATGGTACGCTTGGCGCAGGCCTTCGCCGTGCGCTATCCGCTGGTCGACGGTCAGGGCAACTTCGGCTCCGTCGACGGTGATAACGCCGCCGCCATGCGTTACACCGAAGCCAAATTGACCGACGCCGCCATGATGCTCATGGAGGATATGGATTTCGACACGGTCGATTTCCGCGCCACGTATGACGGTGAAGACCGCGAGCCCATCGTCATGCCCGCCGGATTCCCGAATTTATTGGCCAATGGCGCGGAAGGCATCGCCGTTGGCATGGCCTGCGCGATTCCGCCGCATAACATCCTCGAACTGTGCGATGCGCTGTCATGGCTCATCAAGCACCCGAATGCGTCGGTCGATAAGCTGATGGATTTTGTGGCTGGCCCCGATTTCCCGACCGGCGGCGTGATCACCGAAGCGCGCGGCACCATCAAAGAGGCGTATGAAACTGGGCGCGGTTCGCTGCGCGTGCGCGCACGTTGGCGCAAGGAGCCGCAAAGCCATGGCACCTATCAGGTCGTGATCACCGAGATTCCCTATCAGGTGCAGAAATCCAAGCTCATCGAAAAAATCGCCGAACTTTTCCGCGAGAAAAAACTCCCGCTACTCGGCGATATCCGCGATGAATCGACCGACACCATTCGCGTCGTACTTGAACCAAAATCCAAAAACGTCCCGCCCGAACTGCTCATGGAATCGCTGTTCCGCGTCACCGATTTGGAAACGCGTTACTCGCTGAACCTCAACGTTCTGGAGAAAACCGGCATCCCGCGCGTGATGAATCTGCGCGATTTGCTGTGGTCATACCTCGAACATCGCCACGAAGTGCTGGTCCGTCGCAGCAAATTCAGGCTCGATGCGATTGCGCGACGCATGGAAATTCTCGAAGGCTTGCTGGTTTGTTATTTGAACCTCGACAAGGTCATCAAAATCATCCGCAACGAGGACGAGCCGAAACCGGTGCTGATGAAAACCTTCAAGCTCACCGATTTGCAGGCCGAGAGCATCCTCAACATGCGTCTGCGCCAATTGCGCAAACTCGAGGAATTCGAAATCCGTGGCGAGCATAAAAAACTCACTGCCGAACAGAAAGAACTCAAAACGCTGCTGAAAGACGAAGATTTACGCTGGAGCCACATCGCCGACGAAGTCAAAGAAGTAAAAAAACGCTTCGGCGCCGATGAGAAACTTTCCGAACGCCGTACGCGCATCACCAGTGCGCCTGCCACCGCGAAAATCTCCGAGGAAGCCTTCATCGAGAAAGAGCCGATTACGGTCGTGTGCTCCAAGCTCGGCTGGCTGCGCGCCTTCAAAGGCCATCACGACGATTTGCCCGATTTGAAATTCAAAGAGGGTGACGAAGCCTGCTTCCAGCTCAAGGCCAAAACCACCGACAAACTCATCGTCTTCGGCTCGGACGGGAAATTCTATACACTTAGCTGCGACAAACTCCCCTCGGCCAAGGGCCATGGCGAACCGATTCGCCTGATGGTCGATTTACCCACGGAGCAGGATGTCGTCGAGTTGATGGTGCATGACGAAGCACGCAAATTGCTGCTGGCATCGAGCGTCGGAAAAGGCTTCATCGTTGAAGAAAAAGAAGTCATCGCCCAAACGCGCAGCGGCAAGCAGGTGCTGCAATTGCCAACGGGTACCAAGGCCGTTGCCTGTGCGTCGGTGGTGGGCGACCACATCGCCGTTGTCGGCACCAACCGCAAAATGCTTGTCTTTACCATCGACCAGGTGCCGGTGATGACGCGCGCCCAAGGCGTCGCCCTGCAAAAATACAAAGGCGCCCAATTGGCCGATGCCAAAACCTTCAATTTAAAAGAAGGCCTGACATGGCAGGCGGGCGAGCGCACCCGCACCGAATCCAACATGAAACCCTGGATCGGCATGCGCGCGGGTCAGGGCAACCTGCCGCCGATGGGATTTCCGAGAAGTAATCGGTTTGGTGGGTAATTATGTTTGGTTTTTTTAAAAAACCGCTAACCATCCAAACAGTCGATGTGCAATGTGCGTATTATCTGGAGCAGGATGATTATCAAAAAGCAGCGCAAATAGCACAGCGGTTCCGTGATAAAGTAACCGAATCGGCGGTCTATGAAGTCGCTGAACAATGCTTGCGGATTGGTATTGCTTATTACTGGATTGCAAAAGCTGCAAATGTTGCGGTGGAGCTTGCTGCGCCAGATACACAAGGACTTTTAAGAAGTTTCTTCGCCGCGCATTATGCCGCGCGGTTTTATTTGCAAAAAGCCATCATGAGGGATTTTGTCTGGGATGAATCACATCCTGTTTATCCGCGCATTGGTGAACTTGATCGTATTTATGGCATCTTGCGGGATGTCTATGGAGAGCAGGCTGAGCAAGCTGATAACGAGGCCAATGAATCCATGGCCCGCATACTGAAATCCGCTTAAAGTATCCTTCCTCTGCGGGAAACTTCACGACAAATGCAGCGCCGGATCCATGCGCTCGTGGAGGATGTCGACAATCGTGATCCGCTTGGGTTCCACCACATAAAATATAGTGTGGCTGCCCGCATGGTGTTCGCGCAGTCCGGGTTGCAGATCGTCACGCAAACGCCCCCTGTGAGGTGATTTGGCTAGCATTTCGAACTGCGCATGGATCATGTCAATATAATGGTGTCGCTGCGTTCTGCCCCAGTGTAATTCAGTGTAAGCTCCGATTGCCCGCAAACTGGCTGCCGCAGTGGAAGTGAGGCGAAACCCAGCCATGACTTAAGCGGAAGGATTTCTATCGAGGTCCCGCTGGAGCGCTTCCAGAGAGTATTCGGCAAATCTGCCTTCTTTTAAATCCCGAAGCCCTGGCTCCAGCGCTTTTTTGAGCCGGTCCAGCTTGAGTTGGTAGATGAGTTCGGCATTGGTATCGAGCTGGCGGATCGCCTCGCGGATGACTTCGCTGGCGTTGTTATAAAGTCCCTTTTTTACCTTCGCCCGTATGATTTTTATCAATTCGGGCGTGAGCGATACGTTCATTGAGGGCATGGTTTGTCTCCTTTTGCTATCTTTGCAGAATAGCAAAATATCCGGCCTATGTCAATCTTTGCGCAATGTTTGCCATATGGAGCGGGATTGGGGATTGGGGAAGAAAATAAAACCTCACTACCCCAATCCCTAATCCCCAAAACCCAATCCCGACTACAATACCCGACTCGCCGGGAACTTGACGGTGATGGTCGTCGTGCGATCCTGGGTGGTTTTCATCTCGAGCGAACCCTGATGCATGGCGATGAGCAGGCGGGCGAGGGCGATTTCAAGTCCGTGACGGGAACGCGTGGCATGGCTTAGTGCTGTGGGGCCCAGTGATTTCAGCTTGCCGATATCCACTGACTGGCTGGCCATATAGGAGAAAGAAAGCGAGAGTTCCTCGCCTTTGATACTATCG
>JANNSK010000048.1:0-12666 GCA_031402515.1 Alphaproteobacteria bacterium
ACTGTGATCACCACCCACCTCACCGAAGTAGTGAAGGACAATATGTCCGACCTCCTCTCATACGCCGAGACGCAAAAGCTGCTCGACGATCTCGGCAAGGAAGAACAGAAGCTCATTTCGGAAACGATTCCGTCACAACTCTCCGTTTCCGGTGTGCAGCGCGTATTGCAGAACCTGCTCGGCGAGTTGGTGTCGATCCGCGACCTGCCGACTATCCTGGAGGCGATCAGCGAATCCAGCCGCGTTACACAGAATATCACGCTTATTACGGAGCATGTGCGCATGCGCCTTGCGCGCCAGATCAGCCATTCTCATACGAATGAAGAAGGCTATATCAGCATCCTTGCCATGTCGCCGGCGTGGGAACAGGCATTTGTCGAAGCGTTAAACGGCGAAGGCGAAGAGAAGGTGCTGTCGATGCCGCCGTCGCGCATTCAGGATTTCATCACACTGGTGCGGGCGAAATACGATACGCTTGGCCTACAAGGCGAATTGCCGGTGCTGCTTACCTCGCCTTCGATTCGTCCCTATGTGCGCTCGATCATCGAACGTTTCCGCCCGCAGACTATTGTACTCTCGCAAAATGAGATTCACGCAAAGGCGAAAATTAAAACGGTAGGTCAGCTGCAGTGAAACTAAAACAAATCAGTGCAAAGAACATGCAGGAAGCGATGGTGCTGGCACGCAGCGAACTTGGCGAGGATGCCGTGCTGCTCGAAAGCAAAAAGCTGAGTGGTGGTGGCATTGTCGTTACCTTCGCCATTGAAACACCAGAAACGTCGTTGTTCGATGACTCTCTGATCGAGGATCCGGCGGCCATACTTCCCTTCTCGCCCAATATTCCACGCGCAACTACTGCCCGTGCTGAAATATCTCACCCCGCCGCGCAGATGATTGCTGAGGCGATCGAACAGCATCAGGTACCAATTTCGCTCGCGGAAAAAATCCTGTTCCGCGTTGCTGCCACACGCTTTCCTCCCGAAGCGCTCATCGATGCTGCCGAAACAGTGCTCGCCGATGCGCTGAATGCCGTACTGGTATTCAAGCCCATCGCCACTGCTGCACCCGTCGCTCCACATAAAGCGTTGATGCTTGTCGGTGCACATGGTGTCGGAAAAACCTCCGCCATTGCTAAAATTGCCACCGAGCTGACGCTGCATAAAAAGCGCATTGTGTTGATTTCCAGCGACAATGAACGATTGGGCGCTGCCGATACGTTGCAGGGCCTTGCCGACCTCCTCAAATGCGAATTCCATATGGCCGAAGACCGCGCCACGCTCAAGCCCCTCATCAAACAATATCTTGGTCAGGCATGGATACTCATCGACACGGCGGGTGTGAATATTTATGAGTTCAAGCAACTCAAAGCATTGGGCGAACTCGCCACGCTGCAGGATATCGAGCCCATCCTCACCTGCCCCAGCGGCATTGATCCCTTCGAAGCCCAGGAAACCGCAAACGTGCTCGGCTTTCTTAATATCGAACGCATGATTGTCACCCGCGCCGATGCCTCACGGCGCCTTTCCAGCCTGTTTGCCGCACTGGCGAGCGGTGGATTCGCTCTGTCCAACATGTCGAGCTCTGCCTCGCCATCGGATGCCTGCATCCCGATGTCGGCCGCCGGTCTCGCCCGCCTGATGCTGCGCACTGCCCGCGAAAAAATGACGTACTGAATAGGAGAAAAAAATGAACCAACCTGCAGAAGCCATCCTCCCCGCACGCGGCGAGAATATTATCGCTGTCGCTTCCGGCAAGGGCGGTGTCGGCAAAACATGGTTCTCCATCACACTGGCGCATTTATTTGCGCGTGCCGGGCGCCGGACATTATTGTTTGATGGCGATATCGGCCTGGCCAATGTCGATGTGCAATTGGGCCTCACCCCGGCACAGGATTTGTCATCTGTTTTTTCCGGGCGCAATAAAATGAAGGATGTCATTACCCGCTATGAAGCCGGAAACTTCGATATTCTTGCCGGACGTTCAGGCTCTACTTCAATGGCAACGCTGGGTGCGGCACGCATGCAACCCGCCATCGACCAGTTGCTCGAACTGGCCCTTCAATATGATAACGTCCTTATCGACCTTGGTGCTGGTATCGAACAGCATGTACAGATGATGTCGCAATGCGCTTCAAAAATCATCGTGGTGGTGACGGACGAACCCACCTCGCTGACCGATGCTTATGCCTTTATCAAACTCTCCCTCGCCCGCGAAAATGCGCCGAAAGTTGATGTGGTAGTCAATCAGGCACAATCACAACGTGAAGGTGAAGGCACCTATAATTCACTCAATCGCGCCTGCACGAATTTTTTAAAATTCTCGCCGCCACTGCTGGGGGTAATTCGTAAAGATAATAAAGTGAAGGATGCCATTCGCTCGCAATCGTCTCTACTTACTAAGGCGCCGCATACCACGGCAGCGTCCGACGCGGCGACTATTTCGATTAAATTGCTGAAGAAAGAGTAAGGGGTGGTCAACCAATTTGCAGCGCCACCGATTAATCCGATTATCAGTGTTCAGCCACTGGTAACACCGCAGGCAGAACGGGATGCGTCACGGGTGCCGTCAGAGTTGGCCAATCTTCCCAATGGCACTACGGTTGAAGGATTTGTAGTCAATCGTGACGCGCACAACAATCCTATCCTGCGCACACCGCTCGGCGATATTCTTATCAAGAGTGATATTTTTATAAAAACCAGCAGTGTTGTCATTTTCCGTATCGATGCTACGCAAGCATCCCGCGCGCGGATTATCACCATCGACGGGCTGGTCCCTGCTGATTACGCGGCCCAACAGACGCGTACACCGCAAGGCGATACGGTAACGCAAAGTCTGCTGCCTGTGGAAACTTCCGAAATGGCGAATCTGCAGCAATCGCAAGTAAAGCCTGTGCCGCCGCCATCGCTGCGGGCGGTGCTGCTCGCCCCTGCCACCGCATCGGGGAAGCCCGAATACACCGATACGATGATGTTAACGCCACTGTCTTCGGGCAAAACACCGGTGCCGCTGATACTGCAAAAACTGCAAACCGGCACACTGATAAAAATCACCGTACTGAAAATAGAACTGCCGCTCATTACTCCGATGGGTTCAGCGCCAGAGCAACTATCACCCCATGCGTTAGCACAACCCTCGACACCCACAATGGTTGGGACTGCTCCCAACCAGCCACTGCCCACTTTGCCATCACCGAACACTTCTCTATCACCGACATGGTCTCAGCCTGCGGCCTCGCCATCAGCGCTGCCATCAACGCCTGCCTCGCCGACAGTAGCCATGGTTTTACCGATTCCACCATCACCCATTACCGCTGCTGTTATACAGCCTGCACCGCTTTCTTTATCCGGTACAATACCGCTCACCGCAGGAGCCATTGCGAACACACTTCATGGTACAGCTGCTTCTCCTACGACAGCCGCGCCCAACGAAGTGCTGAAATCAGCGCCGCAAATGATTCAAACGCCGCCTGTTTCAACATATCAGACGATTCCGTCATCGCCCATCGCTGACGTTCCACCTATGGCAACCACTCCCTATACAGGCGGGGCAAAGGGCGGCCATGCAGCAACTATAGCGCCATCAAAGGCCACGGCTATCCCTACCCCCTCTTCTTCTGGCCTGCCCGCCATTGTTATCGGCCATGAACAGGATGGAGCGACGATTTTACATACCCCGTTTGGCACACTGAAAACATTTACCGCACAACCGCTACCAACCGGCACCAAGCTTGTCATTCGCGCTGAACCTCAAGCGCCGACGGCGGTTGCTGCCACAGCATCGACACCGCTTAGCGAACCGATGGAAGAAATCGCTTCTCTCGCCCGCGATTGGAAGAACCTGAGTGAAACAATACAATGGCTACAGGCAAATAATACGCCGTTGGCTCAGGCGCTGGCACAGCAACTCCCTGAGGTTGGCTCAAGATTGACCAGCGGACTGCTTTTCTTCATGGCCGCCATTAAGGGCGGCGACCTGCGTCAGTGGCTAAGCACGCGTATCGTTTCCGAGTTAGAGAAAAATGCACCGGAATTATTGTCGCGCTTACGCGGCGATATGACCCAGATGCAGCAACTGGTTGCGGAAGCGCCTGGCCGCAACTGGTCGATGGCGATGCTGCCAATGTTCTACGATGGGCAACTCGACCATGCGCGCTTGTTTTTCCGGCAGGAGGACGAGCCCACTGCCAAAGAGGGAAAAAGCGCGGGCAAAAATCACCGTTTTATCCTCGAAGTAGATTTATCCCATCTCGGCAGTCTACAATTCGACGGATTTGTCCGCAATAGCACGCGCAGGCGCAGTTTCGACCTTGTCATCCGCAGTGCACGGATGCTCGATGACACCGTTATCCGTGACATCCGCGCCCTATTTGATACCACCGTGCAAACCACCGCTTATAAAGGCCAGCTTATCTTTCAGCAGGGTAGCCAACACTTCGTACGGCCGCTTGCCAACCTCACCGAAAGCGGTTCCAGCACACAACCAATCCTTGCCTGAGCGCTGCCGCTGGGCTACGCAACCAGTATGACTGCTCTTGCCGCAACGACCCATAAATCCGGCGCAGACCTTGCTGCGCTACGGGCGCTTGTTCAGCCGGATTTGGAGCGCGTTAATAATGTCATCACCGCACAAGTCAAAAGTGATGTACCACTCATTAGTGATGTCGCCTCGCATCTCATCGCTGCTGGTGGCAAGCGCTTGCGGCCGTCGCTAACGCTTGCCTCGACAGCATTATTTGGTTATGCAGGCGAACGGCATGTCAGGCTCGCCGCCTGTGTTGAGTTTATCCATACCGCGACACTCCTGCACGACGACGTAGTGGATGAGAGCGCTCTGCGCCGCGGCGAGGCGACTGCCAATGCCGTTTGGGGCAATAAATCCAGCGTACTGGTCGGTGATTTCTTGCTCAGCCGCGCGTTTCAACTCATGGTCGCGGATGGTTCGCTCGATGTGTTGAAAATCCTTTCAGATGCCGCAGCGATTATTGCCGCTGGTGAAGTTCAGCAATTAATGGTCAGTCACGACCTCTCCATCACCCAGGAAACCTACGAGTCCATCATCGGCGCGAAAACGGCAGAGCTATTCGCTGCCGCTTGCGAGCTTGGGCCGATTATCGCCGACAAGCCCGAATGGCGAGCCGCCTTGCGCCAGTATGGCCACGCGCTGGGCATGGCCTTCCAACTCGTGGATGATGCGCTTGACTATGCGGCTGACGAACAGACGCTCGGCAAAGCCATCGGCGACGATTTCCGCGACGGCAAGGTGACGATGCCGGTATTGGTTGCCTACCAGAAAGCTACAGCTGCCGAGCGCACATTCTGGGAACGTACGCTCGAATCCGGTGCAGCACTTACCAAGGATGACCTCGTCGAAGCCAACGTCATTTTACAGAAATACAAAGCTTTTGGAACAACCATCATGCGCGCTGAGATATTTGCAAATGCAGCAGTCATGGCCCTTAAGGAGCTTCCCGACTCACCCGCTAAAGCCACCTTCATCGAAGCCGCCGAGTTCGCCGTAGCACGAGGATATTAAGGGCTTACTGGCTTTTCTTTAGCTTCAGCCGGGAGCGCCACAGGCGGGCTCATATGAACACCTGGGCCGGAGCCTGCGGCCTCGGGCGGATCTTCTTTGATCATCCCCATTTCGAGATAATAGCGCAGGGCGCCGGGATGCATCGGTGCGGTAAGGCCAGTTGCAATCATGCGGTCTTTGTCCAGCGTGGCAAAAACGAAATGCAGTGTTTTGAAATAATCAAAATTGGCAAACACGGCCTTGACTAGCTGATAGACAACTTCTTCACTCATGTCGGCGGTAGTGACAAGCGTCGCCTTCACGCCGAAGGTCTTGACGTTTTCCTTATTACTTTTGTACATCCCGCCCGGGATAAAGGTGCGTGCATAATAGCTGTGATTGGCGACCAGGCGCTCGACTTCTGTTCCCTCAACCGGCACCATTACGGCGCCGCAATTATCGACGATTTCCTGCATGAGCCCGTTGGGGTGACCGGCCGTGAACACCATCGCGTCAATTTTATCCACACACAGCGCCTGTGCTGCATCGGCCGGCTTGAGTTCGGTCGCTTCCGAGAAAGCGCGCTTGGTCCAGTTCATTTCTTCCATGATATCCTGCATGGTGGCGCGCATCCCTGACCCACGATCACCGATATTCACTCGCTTTCCCTTCAAATCGCTGAGTTTGCGGATATTGCTTTTCTTAGTAGCGACAAGGGTAAACATTTCGCTATGCAGCGAGAAAATACTGCGTAGATCCTTGAAAGGTGGACCATCGCCGAACATGCCACCGCCGTTATAGGCGTCGTATTGCCAGTCAGACTGCACAATGGCCATGTCGAGCTCGTGGTCACGCAGCGAACGGATATTGTAGATGGAACCGCCGGTCGACTCGACGAGGCAGCGAATCCCGTGCTGGCGCTTTTCCTGACCGAGCAGGCGGCAAATTGCTCCACCCGCCGGGTAATACACTCCCGTCACCGAACCGGTGCCAATGGTGACGATGCTCTCTTTTTTCTCTATCGGTGCAGCCACTTCGTCCTGAGCCCGGCTGGTGGCAGGCAGGGCGAATACCACTCCCAATAGCAGTGCAATCAATGGTGAATAGAGGCGGCGCATACTCAGTCCCTAGTAAAGGCGGTTCATGTATTCGGTCCAGAAGCGCTCAAGGGAGTGCATGGACTTGTTAGTCTCGATCAGCGTTTTCAGTTCGGGATCACGCTTGTTAAGTTCGACCACGTTGCGCTCGATCAGCGTTTCCATTTGCTTGACGAGCTGGGCGCCTTTTTCCGACAGGCGCACACGGGTGGAGCGCTTGTCGTGCGGTGCCTTCTCCTGAACGAGGTAGCCGTTGCCGACAAGATGCTTCACGTTATAGGACACGTTGGTACCGAGATAATAGCCGCGATTGGTGAGTTCGCCCACGGTGAGCTGATCGCTGCCGATGTTATAAAGTATCAGCGTTTGTACGTTGTTGATGTCCTCGACTTTGGTACGGTCGAGCTCGCTTTTCACCACGTCGAGAAACCGACGGTGTAGCCGTTCAATCAACAAAATAGTCTCGATATAGATTTGTTTCACGGGGAATCTCCTTTAGCGTTAATTATTCCTGCCATATTATAATCACTTAATCAAGCAAAGCCGGGTCCGAGGTCAACCGGACAGTGACTTTCGTGCCATGACCCTTGACGCTTTCTATCTTAATCTTGCCGTGATGCAACTCTACCAGCCGTTTGGTGAGGGGTAATCCGAGACCTGCCCCCTCGGCTCGGCGCAACAAGCCAGCATCCGATTGGTTGAAGGTCACGAAAGCGCGCCGGATTTCCTCTTCGTTCATGCCGATGCCATGGTCTTCCACCTCGATGTTGAAGAAATAGACACTACCCTTGCCTGGTTCGGCGCTCACCCGGACAAGGATTTTACCGCCCGGCTGGCTGAACTTGATGGCATTGGATAGCAAGTTGAGCAGGATTTGCACCAGCCGCACGCCATCGGCGATGATTTTGGGAATTTTTTCGGGGATATCGGTATAAATATCGATCTGCGCCGTGTGCGCCGAACCTGCCACGATATGCAGCGCTTTTTCGACCAGTTTCGGTACTGCCAGTTTCTCGAATTTAATCGACAGCTTGCCCGATTCCGCCTTCGATAAATCGAGAATGTCGTTGATGACGTCAAGGAGATGCCTTCCCGAATCGTTGATGTCTTTTGCATATTCCACATATTTCGCGTCGCCCAATTGACCAAACTGCTGTTCGGAAATCATCGTCGAAAAGCCGATGATGGCGTTGAGTGGCGTGCGTAATTCGTGGCTGACATTGGCGAGGAATTGCGATTTGGCGATATTGGCCGCTTCGGCATGCTGGCGCAATTTCTCGAGTTCGACCGTTTTATGCATCAGCCGCGCGTCACGGTCTTCGATTTCCTTGAGCATGGTGTTGAAAGACTCAATCAGAAGCTCAATTTCCTGTGGTGGACGAATGAGTGCGCCCGGCGTTACCCGCAATGAATAGTCCTTATACAGCGTCACCCGCTGAGCGGTGGTGGCAATCTGCCGCAGCGGCCGCAATATGGCGCGCAGCAAATGCTGGCCCAGTACGAGCGACAGGATAACAAAGGCGACAATCACTAGTCCGAACGTCAATAGCTGCGGGCCAAAATGCGTAAACAGCGATGGCACTATCGCCACCAGTACCACTTCTCCCATTGCCTTAGGTAATCTGACATCCGTCACCAGAGTGCGGGCGACGATGAAGCGTTTGGGTAATGTGTTTGCATTGGCAAAATCACGGCAGGTTTTTTTGACATCGCCTGCCTTAAATGCGTGCCCCTCAAGCGCGCTCCAGATCGTGCCATCCGTGCCGCGCACGCAGGCAACCACAAGCTGGTCATTGATTGCCGCCGGGCTCAATTTTGAGCGGTAATAGGCTTCAGACGTCGCTTCCGTTGTGCTGATTTGCCCTGCGACCATCCGTGCTTCGGTGGCGAGCTCGCGCTGGTAATCTTCGCGCAGGTGAAAAAAAGAAAAGACGAATATCTGGGCGGCGACCAGCAGTGTGAGGGCGAGACATAACAGGATCACGCCACGGCGATAAATCTGCTGGATAGAGAAGGCCATGACTTGCCTATACAAACTGCTAACAAATAATGCAAAATATAACATTGCAGGTGGGGGTGCCTGCGTGCAAAAAGGTTCCATGCTCCATGTTTTGTGTCCGAGCCAAAGAAACCCTGAACCTTGGAGCCTGAAATTGGGAACTTAAAATTATGTGTGGAATTATCGGTGTAATCGGAGCGAACGACGCCAGCGTGCGAGTGGTTGCGGCGTTAAAGCGTCTGGAATATCGTGGCTATGATTCCGCCGGCATTGCTACCGTTAACAACGGCGCGATCGAGCGCAGGCGCGCCCAGGGCAAGCTCTCGGCGCTGGAGACGTTGCTCACCAAGCAACCCATCGACGGCCAGACAGCCATCGGTCATACGCGCTGGGCGACGCACGGGCTGCCGAACGAGGCCAACGCCCATCCGCAGGCGACGGATAAGGTTGCGGTGGTGCATAACGGCATCATCGAGAATTTTCAGGAGTTACGGGCGGAACTTGAAAAAACTGGCGCGAAGTTTACCAGCCAGACCGATACGGAAGTCGTCCCCCAACTCATTACCCATTACCTGAAACAAGGGAAATCGCCGCGGGATGCCGTTGCCCTCTGCCTGAAGCGGCTGGAAGGCGCCTTTGCACTGGCGATTTTGTTCAGCGATGCGCCGGATACCTTATATGCCGCGCGGCGTGGCTCGCCGCTGGCGTTGGGTTATGGCGAAGGGGTAAACTATTTAGGCTCGGATGCGGTAGCATTGGCCCCCCTCACCCCGCGCATCTGTTATCTCGAGGAAGGCGACTGGGCGGAAATAACCCAAAACACTATCCGTATTTTTAATGCGAAGGACGAGGAAGTCACACGCCCCGTCAAAACCATCACGCTTGATTCCACCGCCGTCGGCAAAGGCAATTTCGCGCATTTCATGCAGAAGGAAATTTTCGAGCAGCCGACCGTCATCGGCGAAACGCTGAATGTCTATTACAATCCCACCACTTCGCGCATCACGCTACCTAAACTGCCGTTCAACTTAAAGAAAATCGGCCATATCACCATCGTCGCCTGCGGCACCTCGTATTACGCGGGGCTTGTGGCGCGCTACTGGTTCGAGCAACTGGCCAAAATCCCCGTATCGATCGATGTCGCCTCGGAATTCCGTTACCGCGAGCCGGTGATGGAGAAGGACGGGCTGACGATTTGTATCTCCCAATCCGGTGAAACGGCGGACACACTCGCCGCGCTGCGTTACGCAAAATCACAAAAGCAACACACGCTGGCCATCGTCAATGCGCCGGAATCGAGCATGACGCACGAGGCGGAAATTACCCTGCCTACCCATGCTGGCCCCGAAATCGGCGTGGCCTCGACCAAGGCCTTCACCACCCAGCTGACCGTGCTCGCCTGTCTGGCACTCGCCCTCGCCGAGGCACGGGGCACGCTGGATGATGCGGAAATGGCCCGCCTCACCCATGCGCTGGCCGAGATTCCCTCGCGCGTGTCGGAGATTTTATATCACGACGAAGCGATTCAAAAACTGGCGCAAAACATTCAGCATGCGCGGGATATGTTATTTATTGGTCGCGGCACCTCGTATGCCATCGCCCACGAGGCGGCGCTCAAAATGAAAGAAATTTCCTACATCCATGCCGAGGCCTATGCGGCGGGGGAAATGAAACACGGCCCCATCGCGCTCATCGACGAATCGGTGCCGGTGATTGCGATTGCGCCTAAAGATGCGCTGTTTGAGAAAACCGCCTCCAACATTCAGGAGGCTGCCGCGCGCGGTGGTCGCATTATCGTATTTTCCGACGCGGCGGGTATCAAAGCGCTCGGCGATATCGTAAAGGAATCGATCACCTTCCCCACCGTCCATCCGTTCGTGGCACCGATTCTCTATGCGATTCCGGCGCAGTTACTCGCCTATCATACCGCCGTGCTCAAGGGCACCGATGTCGACCAGCCACGGAATCTGGCGAAATCGGTGACGGTGGAATAACTAAATTACCACCTTATAAATCGTCATCGCGCTCAAGGCGGAAATCAGGATGCCGACAAAAATCATTAAGGTTTTAGTGGGTAAGCGCGAAGTGATGTGAACCGCGATCGGCGCAGTCAGTACGCCGCCGACGATGAGGCCAGCAGGAATTTCCCATTGCGCGAGGCCGAGAAATAAGGCGAAGGAAAATCCCGTAACCACGGTGATAAAAAATTCCGCCGCGTTGACTGAACCAATGGTCGTTTTTGGCTCATGGCCGGAGCCAAGCAGGGTAGTGGTGACAACCGGCCCCCACCCGCCGCCGCCTACGGCATCGAGAAATCCGCCGGTAAGCGCCAGTGGGATGATTCCCTTGCCGCGCACGGCGCGCTTTAGGCGGACGATGCGGAATGCTTTGTAGATAATATAAAGGCCGATCAGCAGCAGGTATGCCGCCATCCATGGCTTTAACACGGCGCTGTCGATATTGACAGCGAGCAATACGCCGGCGATACCGCCCAGCGTGCCGGGTATCAGTAGGCTCATGAACAATTTTTTATTGATATTACCCTTATGCCAATGGCTTAAGCCCGAGGCGGCAGTCGTAAAAATCTCAGCGATATGGATGGAGGCGGTGGCGATGACCGGCGGCACGCCGGTCGAGAGGAGCAGTGTGGCCGCCGTGGCGCCGTAGGCCATACCGAGCGCGCCATCGACGAGTTGGGCGACGACGCCTATCATGAAGGCGTTGATGAGCAACGGCTGATCGACATCGCGATATTCCCGCCCCGCCCAGTAGGCAATGACGAGTATCGCCACCTGGGTCAGAATGGTCGCCAAAAAATAGATGGTCCGTTTGGATTGCTTGCTCGGTTTTGCCATACGTTTTTATTACGGCAGGACCAATGGGAAAACCAGTGCAGAAATGGCGAGCGGCAGTAAGACAAATTTCCGCAGCTTTTTCTCTGCTAGCAGCGACAGCACGAGGAACGCTACAGGAATATAAAGCAATTCCCATTGCGCTCGCGGGAGCACGGTGCCCATCAGTACCAGCCACCAGATCCATGGCACGGTGAGCGGGTGGAATTTCGCTTTGCGAAGTTTTGTTTTGAGCCAATACACCGACAAAACCATCACCATCATCAGGAAACCATCCGCTATCCAGCCGAAGATGGTGCCGTCATCGAGCGTGCGGGCGAGCGCGACGCAGGTGAGTGCGTACACATAAATACTGTCGGCAAGGAAACCTTTTCGCCACTCGATGCTGGCGAGGATAATCACGAACACGCCGTAAGCGGTATAAAGCAGAAACTGCTCGCCCATGCCGAACTTCAGGAAGTTGGCGATGAACAGTGCGCCGCAGGCGATTTCGATGACGGTATAAATCGAGGGGATTTTTTTGCGGCAATAGCGGCATTTACCGCCGGTCATCAGCCACGAGAATATCGGGAACAGGTCGATGGGTTTTAGGTCCGCATCGCACGACCCGCAATAGGGGTGCCGTTCGAACGGCGTTTTGCCGAGCGGCAAGCGATACACCACCGAACAGGCGTAATTGCCCACAGCAGGCCCCAGCACCAGCATGAAGATGAGGCCGATCAGCGTAGCTTCATGACTTATAAGGAAATCCATACTCCGCCTATATCAAATCTTCACAAAACTGTCATACTTCTAATCACAATAATTGGCTATAATCAGTCGATACGCAACCAAAAGGGGAGACATTTTTATGACAGAAGAGCACAGAAAAATAGTATTCTTGATGGAAGATAATGAAGGTAGGAATATCGCTCAAGGCCAAGCTGGTGTCGATGTCGCGGTAGTAGCAAATAGTTGGGGCGGCCTGATAGCCTCCAATCAGATAAGAGTGATTAGAACCAGCCCCGGCAATTATGAAATACAAGGCAAATCGCTTGCGATTCCGTTCTTGGCAACAGAGAAGGTAAAATTACACGACTTTAATCCTGGGGGCTATACCACTTAGTGGCCTAATGTTTAGTGTGTTTATACCAGTATTTCAGTCGGGTTAGCAACTGTTGGTGGTTGCCTCCATTGAAGCGCCACTCGCACTCCTTCAGAAACCAGT
>JANNSK010000049.1:0-8759 GCA_031402515.1 Alphaproteobacteria bacterium
AACCTCCCCCCTAGAGGGGGGAGGAACCCAACCACCGTGCCACAAATCACGTGGCACGATTCACAATACACGATACCAATCATGTCCGCGCGCTCACGTCAAAAATCCGTGCATGTTCGTCAAGGGCGAAACGGTCGGTCATCCCGGCGATAAAATCGGCGATGACTTCCGCCGTGCGTTGTGAATGTGCCCCATCCGTCTGCGCATACCACACGGAGGGCAGGCAATTCGGCTCGTGGATAAAAAATGCGAACAGCTCGCGCATCACCCGCCGCGCCTTGCTCGACATGCGGTTTACCTTGAAATGGCGATACATATTTTTGAGCAGGTAACTTTTGATGGACTTGTTGATCTGGTCCATCTCGGCGGAGAACACCACGAGGGTTTGCCCAAGCTGGCGAACAGCGTCCGGCGAGTTCACGCGATGTTGTTTGATGCGTGCTTCGGTGGTCGCCAGCACATCCGCCACCATGCGGCTGATGAGCCTGCGGATAACTTCATGGCTTTGCCGTTGCGGCGACAGCATCGGGTGCGAGGCACGGACTTCTTTGATGAGGTCACCGATCAGCGGCAGGATTTCCAAATCCTCAAGCTTGAAGAAACCGGCGCGGAGCCCGTCGTCGAGATCATGATTATTGTAGGCGATATCGTCGGCAATCGCGGCGACCTGCGCCTCGACGCTCGCATAGCTATCAAGTTCAAGCTCCTGCTGGTCGGCATACGTGCGCAGCGCACGCGGGATGTTTTTTTTGCCGGGACCGGTGAGCGGACCGTTATGTTTGGCAATACCTTCGAGTGTTTCCCACGTTAAATTCAACCCATCGAAATCAGCATAGCGGTTTTCGAGGTGGGTGAGGATGCGGATGGTCTGCGCGTTATGCTCGAACCCGCCGTAACCCTCCATCGCGGCGTTCAGCCCCTCCTCGCCCGCATGGCCAAAAGGTGTATGGCCCAGGTCGTGGGCGAGCGCGAGGGCTTCGGCCAAATCCTCATTCAAATGCAGGTTACGCGCGATGCCGCGCGCCAATTGCGCCACCTCGAGCGAATGGGTGAGGCGCGTGCGGTAATGGTCGCCCTCGTGATTGACGAACACCTGCGTTTTATATTCCAGCCGACGGAAGGCAACGGAATGGATAATGCGGTCACGGTCGCGCTGGTGTGGGTTGCGCATGGTGCATTCGGCTTCAGGATACAGCCGCCCGCGCGTCTGCGCCGGGTCACAGGCATACGCCGCGAGGCCGCTTTGAAGGCTGCTTACAGGCTGAGAAGGCTTGGCTTTCATGGGGTGAGGTTTAACTGAGTGTTATCATCTAAGCAACCCCCTCACCCCACCCTCTCCCCCAAGGGGGAGAGGGAGTTCGAAACCGTACCCATCTAACATATGAGGCACGGCCTCGGTACTTTCCCTCTCCCCCAGTGGGGGAGAGGGACGCAAAGCCTTAGCGCTTAGGCTTTGCTGGGTGAGGGGGATTGCGAAACCCCGTATTTCCGTTTATATTACTGATATGACCGAGCTTTCCTTTTCAGTTTCTGATTCGGCCACGACACGAATCGCCTATTTGTTGGCCACCGAGCCTTCCGGCACCCGTTTGCGCGTGGCGGTCGAAGGTGGCGGCTGTTCAGGCTTTCAGTACCATTACGATTTCGACGCCAAACCGTTGGGCGCCGACGACCGCCAGTTTGGCAACGACAAAGCCCCCGTCATTGTCGATACGACTTCACTTGAATATATCAACGGCTCGATGCTCGATTTCGTCGAAACACTCGGCGCCGCCGCGTTTGAAATCAAAAACCCCAACGCCAAGGCAAGCTGCGGATGTGGGAATTCGTTTTCGGTTGCGCTGTAGCGCCATCAGCGCGAACTGATGAATTGACGAATTGACGAATTGACGAAATAAGTCATCCGCATTCTTCAATTCGTCATTTCTTCATTTCGTCAATTCCATGCCATCCATCTCCATAGCCACCTTCAACGTCAACTCCGTCAAGGCTCGGTTGCCAAACCTGCTGGCGTGGCTCGATGCCAATCCGGTCGATGTGTTGCTGCTGCAGGAACTTAAATGCGAAACGGATGCGTTTCCTTCGATGGAGTTCGAAGACCGTGGCTACAACCTCGCCATCCACGGGCAAAAAACCTACAATGGCGTTGCCATCTGCTCCAAATTTCCGTTGGAGGATGTGACGCGGGGACTGGATGGCGATGAAGCGGATGTGCAGGCCCGCTACATCGAAGCAGTGGCAAATATCCCCGGCGGAACGATGCGTGTGGCCTCGGCCTACATCCCGAACGGCATGGAAGTGGGCTGCGATAAATTTTTCTATAAACTGAAATTCCTCGACCGCTTGCGCGCACATTGGCAACAACAACTCAAGTTCAACGAAATTTCGGTGCTCGGCGGCGATTTCAACTGCGCGCCGGAGGTGATTGACGTGCACGACCCCAAAGCGTGGGAAGGCCAGATATTATTCCACCCCGAGGAGCGCTGGCGGTTGCGCGCACTCTTCCATTTGGGATTGTACGACGCGTTTCGAGTGAAGTATCCGGACAAGCAGCAATTCAGCTGGTGGGACTATCGCGGCGGCGGCTATGAGCGCGGACACGGTGTGCGCATCGACCACCTGCTGTTATCCGGCATGGCGGTCGACAAATTGCAGGATGTCGTCATCGACGAAACTCCTCGCGCGCAGGAGAAACCATCCGACCACGCGCCGGTGATGTGCAGGCTGGTTGTTTAGGCTTTATTCTCCACCGGACCGCTGGCGCCCGGCACGGCAAGTTTGACGGTGCTGGCCTGCTGGTTCATGGGCTTTAAGTATTCGAGTTCTTCGCGTGCCTGTTGGCGACTTGGCGGCAATTCGTAGGACAAAGCGGCTTTTGGCTGTACCTGGTTACGCCCGCCGGTTTTGGCTGCGTAGAGCGACACGTCAGCGCGTTTTAGTAACGAATCCGGCGTGTCGGTCGCGGTCATGGTCGCATAACCGATACTCACGGTTTTTTTGATCGGGCTTTCAGGGTTTGAAATCACAAACGGGGTGTTTTCGACATTGCGGCGCAGACGTTCAGCGGCTTCGGCGGCGCGCATATCGTCCGTCTCCGGCATGAGTACGACAAATTCCTCGCCACCGTAGCGTGCCGCCAAATCCGCCGAGCGGATGGTATTGACGATGATGGTGGAGAGTTGCTTGAGCACTTCATCACCGCAATTATGGCCGTAAGTGTCGTTGACCACTTTGAAATGGTCCATATCCATAATGAGCACGGAAAGATTGCGGCCGGTTTCGAGTGCCTGCTTCACCAGGTTCTTCAAGTGGGTGTCGAGATAATGGCGGTTGTAAAGGCGCGTCAGCCCGTCCGTCACCGCCATCGACACCGATTCCTGATAATTGGATTTCAGCGCTTCCTGATATTTCTTGCGGCGGATTTGGGTTTTCACCCGCGCCAACATTTCGTTGAAATCGACCGGCGTGATAAGATAATCGTTCACGCCGAGCTCAAGCCCCTTCAGCATCAGATGCTGCTCTTCCTCGTCAACCAACATGATAATCGGCACATGGCGTACTTGTTCAATCGCCTTGAATTGCGTGGCAAGGCGAAGTCCGTCGATATCCGCAAGCTGGGTGGAGATGATGATAAGGTCGAGGTCGCCACGGGTGCGCGCGATGTCGAGCGCCTGCTTATGGTCCGAATAGCTGGTGAGCTTGTAGCCACCCGCAACGAGTTTTTCTGTCATGCGCTTGGTTTGCACCACATCATCGTCGATCATCATCAGCGACGAACCGGAAACATCGAAGGTGAGCGAGAAGTCGGACGCCGACATGCCAAGCTGGCTGCCTGATTTATCACGCAAGCGCAACTCGTCGATTAAAACTTTAATACGCACGAGCGAGCGCACGCGGGCGAATAACGCGGTATCGTTGATGGGTTTGGTGATGAAATCATCGGCTCCCGCCTCCAGCCCCTGCACGCGGTCGGATGGCTCGGAAAGTGCTGTAACCATGACGACAGGGATGTGCGAAACGTCCGGGTCCTGCTTCAACTGGCGGCAGGTTTCAAACCCGTCGATGCCGGGCATCATCACGTCCAGTAGAATCAGGTCCGGCTTGCGTTCCTTGGTTTTTTGGATGCATTCGTAGCCGTCTTTGGCGCTGACCACGTCGTAATACTCGTTGGAAAGCTTCGCCTCGAGCAGCTTTACGTTCGCGGGCACATCATCAACTACGAGTACGAGGCCGGTCATACGAACGCAGGCTCCAGAAAGCGGCGTACCGTGTCGAGGAAATGGTCGATGGCGATGGGTTTGGACAGATACGCCTCGCAACCGGCGTTCAAAATTTTTGTTTCGTCGTCCTTCATGGCGAACGCGGTGACGGCGATGACGGGAATATGGCTGATTTCAGGGTCGGCCTTGATTTTTCGGGTAATATCGAGCCCGGAGATTTCGGGCAGCTGGATGTCCATGATAATCAGGTCCGGCATCACCGAGCGGGTGAGGGAAATCGCCTCGATACCTTCTTTGGTTTCAAAGGTTTCAAAGCCGTTGGCGGTCAGCAAATCGCGAAACAGCTTCAGGTTCAGGTCGTTATCTTCGACGATGAGTATTTTCTTTGCCATGCGCGTTACTATACGCAATTTCAATGGCTTTGCCATAGAAAATCGTTGTTCGTGATTCGTTGTTCGCTGTTCGTAGCTTATATGACACTTCGAACAACGAACAACTAACAACGAACAACGCCTACTTATTCATCCGTGTTTTGATTAACTCATCAACCACTTCAGGATTCAGCAATGTCGAGGTATCGCCCAAGGATTCCGTGTCATTGGCGGCGATTTTGCGCAGGATACGGCGCATGATTTTGCCCGAGCGGGTTTTGGGCAGGCCCGGCGTACAATGGATAAAATCTGGCACGGCGACCGGGCCCATCGTCTGCCGCACCCATTTTTTTAACTCATCCGCCCGCGCGGACGTTGCCTCGACCCCGGCATTGAGTGTGACATAGGCGTATATCCCCTCGCCCTTTATCTCGTGCGGGTAGCCGACAACGGCAGCTTCCGATACATCGTTATGACCAACCAGCGCCGATTCGATTTCCGCCGTACCAAGCCGGTGACCGGAGACTTTAATCACATCATCAACGCGCCCGGTAATCCAGTAATAGCCGTCGGCGTCGCGCCGCGCACCGTCCGACGTGAAATATTTCCCCGGCACTTGCGAGAAGTACGTTTCGATGAAGCGTTTATGGTCGCCCCACACCGTGCGCGCTTGCCCCGGCCATGAATCGGCGATGACTAAACGACCTTCGCCAGCACCCTCAACCAGCGCGCCCTGCGTATCGTAGAGTTCCGGGCGCACACCGAAGAATGGCAAAGTGCACGAACCGGGTTTGAGCGCGGTGGCGCCGGGAAGTGGCGTGAGCATATGCCCACCGGTTTCGGTCTGCCACCAGGTGTCGATAACGGGGCAGCGCCCCTCGCCCACTACGTGATAATACCACAGCCACGCTTCGGGATTAATGGGTTCGCCGACAGTGCCGAGAAGTTTGAGCGACGCCCGCGAGGTTTTCTTCACCGGACCGTCGCCGTGACGCATGAGGGCGCGGATGGCGGTGGGTGCGGTGTAGAATTTCGTGACTTTGTGCATGTCGACCACCTGCCAGAAGCGCGATTCGTCCGGATAATTCGGCACGCCTTCGAACATTAGCGTGGTCGTACCGTTCGCCAGCGGGCCATATACGAGGTAGCTGTGGCCGGTGATCCAGCCAATATCGGCGGTGCACCAATAGACATCATCGGGCTGGATATCGAAGACATATTGGTGCGTCAGCGCGGCGTAGACCATGTATCCGGCGGTCGTATGCAGCAGGCCCTTGGGTTTGCCGGTGGAGCCGGATGTGTAGAGGATAAATAGCGGGTCCTCCGCATCCATGATTTCCGGCGCGCAATCGGTGGATTGATGTGGCACGATGGATTCCCACGCCACATCGCGCGGAGACTGCATGGGAACCTTGGTATCCGTGACATTGAGCACCAGTACATGCCGGATGGGAAGTCCTTCAATCGCCTTGTCGACATTAACCTTAAGCGGTACGCGCTTACTGCCGCGCCTGCCCTCATTGGCGGTGATAACGAAATCGCTCCTGCAATCCTCGATACGGCCGCGGATGGAGTCAGACGAAAAACCACCGAATATGACGGAGTGAATCGCGCCGATGCGGGCGCAGCTAAGCATCGCGTAGGCGGCTTCAGGCACCATCGGCATGTAAATCGTGATGCGGTCGCCTTTTTTGACACCGAGCGATTTCAGCGCGTTGGCGAGGCGGCAGACTTCATCCTTCAATTCGCGAAATGAAATTGCCCGATGCTGGCCGGGTTCATCGCCTTCCCAAAGAATGGCGGTTTTATTCGGTGTTTTTTCCGCGTGGCGGTCGATGCAGTTGGTAGTGATATTGAGCTTGCCGCCTTCAAACCACTTAATGGATACATCGTCGGAGAAGCTGGTGTTTTTGACTTTGTCCCACTTCTTCACCCACTCGAATCCGCCAGCAACCTCGCCCCAGAATCGGTCCGGTCCGGTGATGGATTGCGCGTACAGTTCCTGATAGCGCGTCTCATCGATCAGCGCGGACTTTGTCCATTCCGGTTTTATGGGGACGATGGTTTCGTGTTCCATGAACCTTCTCATAGCAAAATTGTGGTTTGAGCGAAAGCCGGAATCAAGTTTTCAATGCACTTCGCACGCCCCCTCACCCCACCCTCTCCCCCTTGGGGGAGAGGGAGTTCGAGACCGTGCCTCTCCTACTCCCTCTCCCTCACTGAGGGAGAGGGACGCGAGGCTTAACGAGCGCAGCGAGTTTAGCCGCAGCTGGGTGAGGGGGAGACGCGATTCCCGCTTTCGTGGAAACGACAAACTGGGTATGAGTGCACCATGCCCCGCTACAAACTCACCATCGAATATGACGGCACGCCGTATAAAGGCTGGCAAAAGCAGGAGAACGGCGCTTCCGTGCAGGCGGCCATCGAAGCAGCGTGTCTGCAATTCGTGAACCAGCCGGTCGAATTATCCGTCGCCGGGCGCACCGATGCGGGCGTGCACGCCAAGGGACAAGTGGCGCATGTCGATTTTCCGATAAGCCGCGACCCATTCAATATCCGCGAGGGTTTAAACAAGATTCTTCTTCCTCATCCGATAGCCATTATTAACGCAGAAGAAGTATCGCCTGATTTTCACGCGCGGCTGAGCGCCAAGAAACGCCATTACCTCTACCGCATCATCAACCGCGATGCGCGGCCGACGCTTGATGCCACCCGCGGCTGGCATGTGTTTTACAAACTTGATATCAAAGCGATGAATGAAGCGGCGGAGCATCTGATCGGCCATCATGACTTCAGCAGTTTTCGCGCCAGCGAATGCCAGGCCAGGTCTCCGATGAAAACGCTGGATAGCTTGACCATCAAGCGCCGCAAGAAAGACCCGACGCAGGTGATGATTAAAACCTCGGCCAAATCGTTCTTGCATCATCATGTGCGTAATATTGTGGGTACGCTGATGCTCGTGGGTGCGGGCAAATGGAAGCCCGAGCAAGTGAAAGAAGCGTTGGATGCAAAAACCCGCACCGCTGGCGGCCCCATGGCCCCCGCGCACGGGCTGTATTTGATGAAGGTGGAGTATTAAAGCGTGACAGGTGGCAGGTGACAAGTGACAGGAAGACCTCATGCCACATGTCACATGTCACATGTCACATGCCACCCTTATTCGCGCAGCAGCTCGTTGATGCTCGTCTTGCTCCGCGTCTTCTCATCCACGCGTTTGACGATCACTGCGCAGTAGAGCGACGGGTCAGCAGGTGTTTTTCCGGGAAGTGTTCCAGCAACAACAACAGAATAAGCCGGCACGCGGCCATAGAAAATCTTGCCCGAGGCGCGATCGACAATTTTGGTAGAGGCTCCTAAAAATACACCCATCGAAATCACCGAGCCTTCCTCAACGACGACACCCTCGGCCACTTCCGAACGGGCGCCGATGAAGCAGTTATCCTCGATGATGACGGGATTTGCTTGCAGCGGCTCGAGCACGCCGCCGATGCCGACACCACCGGAAATATGGCAATGTTTACCGATCTGTGCGCAGGAACCGATGGTGGACCATGTATCGACCATGGTACCTTCGCCGACATAGGCGCCGACATTGACGAAGCTTGGCATCAGGACCACATTGGGCGCGATGTATGCGCCACGGCGAACGATAGCGCCGGGAACGGCGCGGAAACTTGCTTTCTTGAAGTCGTCCTCCGACCAGTTTTCCCATTTGAGTGGGACTTTGTCGTAGCCGCCGGAGGCTTTGCGCATCGGGTTCAGGCGGAAGGAAAGCAGCACCGCCTGCTTCACCCACAGATTCACCCGCCAGTCGGCATCGTATTTCTTGGCGACGCGCAGCTCGCCCGTATCGAGCCCGGTCAGTGTCGCCTCGATAGCATCACGAAATTCGCCGGTCGTCGCGGGCGAAATGCTCTCGCGCGCCTCCCACGCCCGAGCGATGGTGCTGGCGAGGTCGGCAGGTTGTAGCAATGGTGCATTGGCTGACATTAAGGAAACGCTTAATGTCCGGCGCCTTCGATGGCAATCAAAACCTCACCGCTTGCTCGGTGTATGACTCCCACGCTTGCTCGGACTTGGCTCCCCCGCTTGCGGGGGAGCGGGATTTGCTCTTGCAAATCTGTGGGGGGTTATCTTCTTCGCAGCCCATCACCCCCACCGACGCGCC
>JANNSK010000050.1:0-3154 GCA_031402515.1 Alphaproteobacteria bacterium
CCCCCGGTTGGGGGGGCGCGCAGGTTTCTCGCCCTACCGCCCCAACCACCGTGGTGGGGGTGTAACTACACACCCCTTCCCCCCCCCGACGCGCCACATGGGGCGCGTCGACTCCCCCGCAAGCGGGGGAGTTAAAGAGAACCGCCGACGCCTCTTTTTTTATGCAGAAACACACGCAAACCCTGTGAATTGTCACAAAAAGTTCACATAAGTCCCCGTGAAATTAACTATTACTTCTGCTATGTGTCTGCTTAACGAATAGTTAAGTAATATTAATTATTCCAAGTAATCGGCAAGTATTCGCGAATGATCGTTTTCTGCGATATTTGCCGAGAAAAACGGGAGACAGACCATGAGTGATGATGAAAAACCGGGAGCACCCAAGCCCTACAGAAGCACAGCGTTGGCGACGATCAATGGTCGCAACCCCAACAGCTTTATGGTCCCCAATCCGGATTTTCGCGTGGTCAATGTCAATGCCGATCTGCGCTATGTCATTCCCGAAGGAAATCTCGACGATGCGCGCCGCCTCAAATTCACCGAGGTGAAGGGACTGACACTCGATCAGCAAAAACAACTTGACTGGGTACGTGCCGATCTCGGTGGTGATTTAAGCAAACTCTCGCCGGAGAGGCTGGCGCTGCTCAAGGAATACATCACCCACCCAGCCAACCAGGAATTCCCGCCCGAAAAATGCCGCGCGCTTGGTATTCCCGAGCGCAGCAAAGGCATCGGCGCCACCCAGGCAACCTTCGAACAGGGATTGCGCTCTGATCTGGCCGACCCCAAAGGCAAACGGCACGCGATTTCTTCGGGCGGGACGATGGATGAAGTTTCCGCCAAAGGCGGGCCTGTCGCGTACGGCGATCATTCCCTTCCACGCACAGCCATCCTCGTGGGCGACGGGCCGGTGACCGTCACCGGTAAAGACGGCAGCCGCAAAACATTCAAAAACGGCGTGGTTATCATTCGCGACGGTGTAACAGGAACATTACACGCCTACGATCCGCAAGATGTGAATGTTTTGTATAGGCGCTCCGACGGCGCGGCGATTGTCACGACAAAAGGCAAACGTAACATTCCAATGATCGACGTGAATCCGGACGGCAGCCCCGGAAAATACCGGGCCGCAACCCAGCGCGCCGACGGATTATTGACAGGCGAAAAACCCCGGCACGTGATGGGGCCACGACTGGCGGCAGGCGCCAACTTCGTATTCTCCGTGGCCGCACTGGCCGGGAGTCACGACTACTTGGTGAAGCAAATGCAGGAAGGATCACCGGATGTGCAAGCCGCCGCCGCCATCACTGACGCCTCTTTGTGGGTCGGTGTTGGCACCAGCTTTGGCTATGCCGGAGAACGCTGGGCAAACGCCTTCTCCCATGAACAAGGGGGCTTCACCGTCGCTAACAGCCGATTGTATGCCTACGGGACCACCGCCTTGACGCTAGGTGTGTCGACGATTGGTTTCGCCTATCTGGCCTATGCGGCGAATGACGGCTCCGGCGTCGTGTTTCATGCCGTCGGCGCGGCGACAGGATTAGTGGCGGGTGTTGCCTGCGGTGGGATAGCCACATGGGCCAGAATGCCTCAAGCTGCCGAATGGGCAGCATTGGGATGCGGCGGCGCGGGTATGTATTTTGGTGGCCAAGTCTCGCGCGGCCTGTGGGGCGGTACGGTTCAGAAATTTACCAATATGGCCCCGCTCGAAGCCCGCAAAGAGATGTGGAAAGTGGCGAACGCCTCCATCATTCCCACCTTAAAAACCGGCCATTCGGTGAAGGGCGAGGCGTTAAGCACATTGCTGCTCATGGTCAAAACCTTCCACAACGATCTGGTGAATCAGAACGCGGTTTGGGGCGCGATCGAAGAGCGCTGGAGAGATACGCCCAACCGCGAACGCAACCCCGACTATCAGCGCGAAGTCGCCGTGCAGCGGGAAGCCATCAAGGCCGTCGCTGCAGCGGTGGTGGCGGTCAACCAGCTCTATGCCACGCAATTCTCACTCTCCACCCTTGAGCAGGCGACCGATTACAACACCAAACTCTTGGCTATCAAAGAAGCGTGGCGCAAGACTGGTGCGCAAATTCTGCCCGACCAGACCAAAATCATCGACGATGCCAACAAGTTTTTCCGCGTCTTCGGCAGCATGATTTCGGGATACGCCAACGCCACTAGCGAGGCACAAAAGAAGTTCGCGCCGATGCTCACGGCTATTGGTAGCGCGAGGGATACCATCGAATCCCTGAACTACCGCCTGAACGAAATGAAAAGCCATCGCCTCGGCCAAGCCACCCCCTCGCCCGACGCCGGGCCGGATGCCGCACGTCAGGCGGCGCTTCAAGCACGGCCGACGACGACATCCGTCGCGCTCGATACGCGTGGCGCGGAAACAACGCCCACGGCGTCCGATCCATCATCCGAGTTCCAATTAAGCGCCCTCATCCCCGGTGTCACCGCCCAGCGCGGCACGCAGGCATTGGGGGCGGCGTAAGGAGCGTATGACCATGAGTAATACCACGATTAATACCAACGAAATGTAACTTTTTAGAGGAGAGTAGTTATGGCTGATAATAAACCAAACCAACCGGCAGTGATTTCGCAACGCGACATCGACATCATCGAAGAGCAACGGCTGAAATCCAGCCCGGCCCAGCTATTCGCCAACCGCTACTACGTAGGCCGCACGATGTTCGTGATCCACGTGCCGAACTACAATAATGCCGGTGATGGGCAAGGAATCATCATCAGCCATCCGGATGAGGCGCAACGTGTAGTCGCCGCCGATGGCAGCCAGTCACTGGTGCTCACTGATCTTACCAAAGAGGAAGCGGCAAAAGTTCAGGAAATTTATGACCGCGCCGTCAAGGCAAAAGGCTGGAGCGGACACTGGAAGGGTTACACCTCGATTTACCGCCTGCAAGCACTGGTGCGTTATATCGAAACAAAAGGTCCCATTCCCAGCGGCGATGCCCAACTGCTTGGATTGCCGGAAGGAACGCAAGGCCTTGGCAAAAGCATTCAGGCAACACATCGGGGTAACCTTGGTACTGCCTACACGATTAAGGGCGAGCAGGTCGCCGAGCCGGGCAGCAAGATAGGGTTGTTCTACACGGATAGCAATTCCGTCCCCTACCGTGCCCTCGTATTTTTC
>JANNSK010000051.1:0-7451 GCA_031402515.1 Alphaproteobacteria bacterium
CGCTGTCGCGCCCAGCACAAAATGCTCGATCAGCTTGCCCTGCTGTCTCGGTGTTAGGCGGCTTCTTCTCGCGTACATGCTTCCATCCTAGCAGACCGCCTTAGATGGTATAGCCCCTAATCCTGAAGTCGACAAAGTTGAACTTTCGGATTTCACTGGAAGTTTAGGCACCTTGATTACAAATCTTAAAAATCAGGGACGCTACGAAGATCGCGGGCGTTAATAATCTCAGTTTTCTACCGTCGCCTTTGGATTGACCAACGTATCCAGATACCGCCCTTGGAATAAGGTCACGCCCAGCGCATGGCCGTAGGCGACGGCGTGATGGTTGTCGCAGCGGGTAATGATGACGCGGTTCGATCCGCACTGCTTGATCGCTGCCATGAGTTTCATGTTTTTGTCGGAGCCGGTGTCTTTGGCACCTTCCGCATTCCATTGTAGTTTGATGAGGTCGAAACCCAAGCGTGTGCGATCGATTTGCGGGAAACTGATGTCGGTAACGCCGTCGAGGCACACACGATAGCCAAGTTTTTGCACCGTGTCCCTGGCAGCGAGGAATCCGCCCATATCGGAAAACACATCGCCGATCTGCATTTCGATGACGATGGAAACTTTGGTTGAGGGTTTGACCGCCGCATCGAACTCGGCAAAGCGGTTGGAGAGCAGCGTCGGAATGTTGAAGTTAAAGCTCACCGGGTTGGTGAGGTAGCGCACCGGACTTTTCTGCACGGTTTCCAGCATACGTTCGTCGAGAATCTGCGTGAGGTAGCGAAACAGCCAGCGGTTCGACATTAAATCCACCTCAATGCCGATACTCGAACGCAAATGGGCGATATTGATGTATAGTTCGTCGAACACGGTACGAATCTGTCCCTCAGGTGTCACCGACACCACCGGCTGGCGGCGCAGCGCCTGCGTGAGGTCAACATCTTTTAGGTCCTTCTCAATCGCGGCGAGGTTCGAGGCGTTGAAATATTTAATCTCGCGCTTAATGATGGGCCCGGCTTGTGGGATACCGGCGGCGGCCATGGCGGCGGAAGTTGCGGTCGGCACCGAACGTTGCTCTACTTGCGTTTTGCGCACGCGTTGCACGAGGCGGCGCTTGCAGACATCCATGAAATCCTGCCATTGTTCCTCGATATCATACACCGTGGCGAATTCTGGATTTTCATCGCCATCGATGGTGTAGGATAACGGATCGTCCATGAACAGATAACGCAGCTGGAACACCAGCTTGTCCATGATCGGTCGGCTTAAGTGGCGAACCATGACGTAGATGGTTGCATCTTCGCACTGATAGACGGCACCGTCGCGATCGCCCAGCAGGTCGTTCATCAGGTTGATGGCAATTTTGAGCTGGTATTCGCTGCGATAATGCTCGAGCAGGCGCGAAAAGGCAAAACATACCGCCTGCCAGCCCTGACGATTATCCTGCACAAGATTCAGGAGCTCAATCAGGTGGGCTTCGGGCTCTCTGCTAATGACGCGCATTATTCCTCTTCGCCGTCGTCTTCCTCGTCTTCGTCCTTCTCTATATACTGTTCGAGGTCATCCACCAGCTTTTCTTCGCCAGCGATTTCGGTGAACATGTCGTCTTCCGCATCGTCGGAGTTGGCGTTTTCATCTTTTTTCTCCTCATGCTCCTCGACCTCGTCAAGCGAGACAATTTCAACGCCATCATCCTCCACTGGCTCGAGTTCGGTGATTTCATCACCATCCTCAACTTCGGGCAAATCATCAGGTAATCCGTCATCTTTTCTGACCGGCTTTATGGCTACTTTTACGGGTGCGGGCACGACTTTTTTTGCCTTTTTTGGCTTCTTTTTGGCCGCGCCCTCTTTCCATGCATGTTTGCATTTGGGGCAGGTAATGATGTCCAGAGCGCCTAAATCGTAGAATTTTGCGCTGCATTTGGGACATTGCCGCTTGGTGCCTAGGTTGGGCGCCATTCTGTACTCCTTTGGTTCATTGCCGTTACTCGTAGTGGAACTGAAGAACTGAAGAATTAAGAACAGGCCGTTTACAGCACAGTTCTTCAGTTCCCCAATTCGTCTTTTTCCTTTATACCACCTAACGTAAGTTTTTTCCAAAACGCAATAGAACTAACGATGCCATCCACGGATACTCACATTTTATTACGCCCTGCCCGCGCGGTTGTCGCCAAACCACTGCAGGGACAGGTGACGGTGCCCGGCGATAAATCGATTTCGCACCGGGCACTGATGTTGGCGTCGCAATGTTTGGGGACCACCACCATATCCGGCCTTCTCGAAGGCGAGGATGTATTACGCACCGCCGAAGCGCTGCGCCAATGTGGTGTACCGATTGAACGCCGTGTGGATGGTATCTGGGTCGTCAAAGGCTTAGGCATCGGCGGATTGCATGAGCCAAGCGATACGCTCGATATGGGCAACGCCGGCACCGCGGCGCGGCTCATGATGGGATTACTGGCTTCCTATCCCTATACCGTACAATTCAGTGGTGACGAATCCTTAAGCAAACGTCCCATGCAGCGCGTGATAACGCCACTTACCGACATGGGCGTGAGCTTCATGGCGCGCGATGGCGGACGGCTTCCCCTGAGCATGCAAGGATCTTCTGAACTGCTGCCGATTAGCTATATATTGCCCGTTGCTTCAGCGCAGGTGAAGTCGGCGATACTACTCGCGGCGCTTAATACAAAAGGCATCACCACCGTTATTGAAAAAGAAGCCACCCGCGATCATACCGAACGCATGCTACGGTATTTTGGCATCGATATTAAAACGGACGGACTCACGGTTACCCTCACCGGCCAACAAAAACAAACCTGCCATGATCGTTCTTTCGCGGTACCGGCTGACCCCTCCTCCGCCGCGTTTCCACTGGTGGCGGCGCTTATCGTGCCAGGCTCGGAAGTCACCATACTGAATGTGTGTCTTAATCCGTCGCGCACCGGCCTTATCGATACACTGATTGAAATGGGCGGCGACATCACCATCAACAATAAACGCGAAGTGGGTGGTGAGCCGGTGGGCGACATCACCGCCCGCCATTCCAAGCTACGCGAGGTGGATGTTCCCGCACGACGCGCGCCGTCGATGATTGATGAATATCCGATTCTCGCCGTCGCCTGCGCCTGCTCATCAGGCAAAAGCATCATGCGCGGCTTAAGTGAATTGCGCGTGAAGGAAAGCGACCGCCTCGCTGCCATTATCGAGGGTCTGCATGCGTGCGGCGTGGAGGCAATAGAAGAAGGTGACAACCTCATCGTTTACGGGATTGGCGGAAAAATTCGAGGAGGCGCTACCGTCACCACCCATTATGATCACCGTATTGCCATGAGTTTTCTTGTCCTTGGGCTGGTCGCTAAGGAGCCGGTGATGGTGGACGATATCCGCGCCGTTGCCACCAGTTTCCCTGATTTCATTCCCCTCATGAGCAAACTGGGTGCGGAAATATGGGAAGAACGGCGCAAATCCGAACGGCCCAAACAAAAGCGCATCATCGCGGTTGACGGACCAGCCGCCTCCGGCAAAGGCACCCTCGCCCGCCGTTTGGCTGAGCATTACGGCCTTGCTTACCTCGATACCGGCAGCCTCTACCGCGCCACCGGCATGCGTGTGCTCTATGCCAACAAGGACCCGCAGGATGTGGCCTCTGCCATCGCCGCCGCGCATGCGATTCAGGAACATGATTTATCCAACCCCAAAATCCGTGGCGAGCGCGTCGGCCAAGCCGCTTCGATTGTTTCAGCGATTCCGGAAGTGCGTGAAGCTTTATTGGAATACCAGCGTCATTACGCCACGCGCGAGGGTGGGGCCGTGCTCGATGGGCGGGATATCGGGACTGTCGTGTGTCCGCAGGCAGATGTAAAACTCTTCATCACCGCTTCGCTCGACACCCGCGCCAAGCGCCGCCACCGCCAGCTTGAGGATTACGGCATCAGCGTGAATTACGATTCGGTCGTCGAGGATTTAAAGGAGCGCGATGCACGCGATGCCGCTCGCGCGGTCGCCCCCCTCAAACCCGCATCGGATGCACTTATCCTCGACACCAGCAACTTAAGCGCCAACGAAGTGTTCGAGGCCGCGCTGGCGTTGGTCGAGGGGAAGCTGGGTCGATAAAGGCTTTATTGCCGTATGCCTTCACCGGAATGACCTACCCGCATTTTATCTTATCCCAATTGGCCTGAATGGCTTCACTGGTACGCGGCCACGCTTTCCGTTCGGTGGTTGCGTGCCGCCGGGGTGTGGCTCTTCACCATGCGACGGAACACCAGCGCCGGTTTTTGGAAGCGGGGCTTTTGGGTCACCCTCATGCTGCGCACCGCCGGTCACCTGACTGTCCTTGAGCCCATCCAGCACGGATTTGGGCAGTGCTGATGTACTCTTCAGTGATGGTGCGGCAGAAGATTGTGTCAATGTGGGTAGCGTATGCCGGGCTTTCAACGCCTCCTCCACCACGGGAATATATCCCGGACGCGCCTGCGTCGATACCGCCAGCCGGTTCATTTCTTCGAGCGATACCCAGCGCGTTTCGGCAGCATCCGGTGGCGATGGGTCAAGACGTTTTATTTCCTGCGGATCGAGCGTCAGCACGTACCACATCACCGGCATGGGACGCACGTCCGGATTGGCGACATAATACCGCACACCCATGACCTTGACCCTGTCCGCCGGCAACAATTCGGGTCGCACGCCCGCCTCCTCGCCCGCTTCGCGTACGAGTGTTTTGAAAAGCGGCTCCAGCGCATTGCGATTGGCCACGGCGACAGGCGTGGTTCGCGCATCTTGCCATGTGGATCCGTCCCAATACTGGCGTGTGCCACGCGGCAATACAAACGGCGCCACATCGCCCAAATCTCTGGCTTTCGGGCGGGTCAACAATATCTCCGGCTTCTTGCCCGGCTCCTCACGGATGATCACAAGCCCGACTTTGAAGATGGGGACTTCGGCAGGGTTGTTATTACTGACTTTCAATGTTGAACCGGTGACGGAGCCAGCACGATCACGCTTCACATCTGATTGGGCGGCAACAATCTGCACGGTGCCGTTGGTCACCGTAATCGACGCAATCGCCGGATTGCGCTGCCCACGCGGGCTTACTTCGCCGGTTTCGGGGTTGATACCGTAGGCGAATGGGCCTGCCTTCTTATCGCCGGTGCCATATATACTTCCGCCACCATCTCGCCAGGCATCCTGGTAATACCCTTGATGATCTCCTTCATTACGGGCCAGTTTGGCAAAACTATTGAAGCGTTTGTTGAAGCTATCGACGTCACTACCTTCCCATAGGCCGGATGCGATCGATTTTTTCCACGCAGCAGGCGCGCCTTTGAAATCGATGGCGTTATCAAGTCCGAATTGTGAAGCGACACCCGTGGCAATGGTGAGTTCTTCTTTAGCTTGTCGTGAGCGTTGGTGAATGGCGGTAGCCAATTCATTGAATGTATCCTGCCCATATTGGACCATGAATTTGCTTCGATCAGCATCTAGCGTTTGTGCGGCCCTATCCAAGTACATTTCCAGCCGCCGCGCCTCATACAGCGCGCTCAACACGGCGGCATTGCGCTCAATGGTGGCCGCATTAAGATGCTGTACCGTGGCCGCATAACTGCGATAGGCGGCGATGAAATCATCAAGCTTTTTAAACTGCAGGGGCATTTTTGGCCTTGTCGTACAGTAGGTCCTCTTATGTTCCTAGCACACTCCCGCGCCAAGAAATGTGACAGTTCTGTGAAGATTTGGGGGAGACCTCCCCTCGGCGTCACCCCGGCGAAGGCCGGGGTCCATGTCAGGCCGCTCGCGAATGGGTTGGCATGGATCCCGGCCTGCGCCGGAATGACGTGCTTTTACTCCACAAAATCCCTTGATTTCTTAGTTTTAGCGCGTATGTATACGCCTCCCTTGCGCGGGTGCGCTAAGGGAATGTGTTTCCAAACCCAGAGAGTCAGGCGCGGAAACCGTTTTTTATCAACGACTAACCGACTCATCATTAAGGTGTATAATGGCTAGCCAAGCGACGAAACGTAAAGACGAACAAGAAATCGAAGTAGTAGAACCCCCCTTCTCCACCGGCGAAAACTTCGCCGATTTATTCGAAGGCAGCGCCGCGGCAAAGATGGCCGAAGGCAGTGTAGTAAAAGGCACCATTGTTGCCATTGAAAAAGACCTCGCGGTGATCGATGCTGGCCTCAAATCCGAAGGCCGCATCCCGCTCCGCGAATTCGCCGTCGGCGGCGTGATGCCGGAACTGCGCGTCGGCGACGTGTATGACATCTATATCGAACGCATTGAAAACCGCCACGGCGAAGCGCAATTATCGCGCGAGAAAGCCCTGCGCGAAGAAGCCTGGGTGAAACTCGAGGAAATCAGTAAAGCCCAAACCAAAATCGAAGGTGTGATCTTCGGCCGCGTCAAAGGCGGCTTTACCGTCGATATCCAAGGCGCCGTGGCCTTCCTGCCCGGCTCGCAGGTGGACATCCGCCCGATCAAGGACATTGGTCCGCTGATGGGCGTGCCGCAACCGTTCCTGATTCTCAAAATGGATCGCAAACGTGGCAATATCGTTGTTTCGCGCCGCGCCGTGATGGAAGAATCGCGCGCCGAGGCTCGCGGCCAGTTGCTCGACAAAATCGCCGAAGGCCAGATTCTGGATGGCGTGGTCAAAAACATCACCGATTACGGTGCGTTCATCGATATGGGCGGGGTGGACGGCTTGCTCCACGTCACTGATATTTCGTGGAAACGCGTCAATCACCCGTCGGAAGTGTTCACCATCGGCGACTCGGTGCGCGTGATCGTCACCAAATTCGACAATGATTCCAAGCGGATTTCGCTGGGCATGAAGCAGCTTGATTCCAACCCGTGGGAAGGGGTTGCGGCGAAATTCTCGCCGGGCGCACGTCTCAAGGGTAAAGTCACCAACATCACCGATTACGGTGCGTTTGTAGAGCTCGATACCGGTATCGAAGGCCTTGTGCACGTCTCGGAAATGAGCTGGACGAAGAAAAACATCCATCCGTCGAAACTCCTCGCCGCCGGTCAGGAAGTCGAAGTGCAGGTGCTTGATGTGGATGCGGCCAAACACCGTATCAGCCTCGGCATGAAACAGTGTATCGACAATCCGTGGCAGGCCTTTGCCGCCGCCAGCCATGAGGGCGACATTATCGAAGGCGAAGTGAAGAACATCACCGACTTCGGCCTGTTCGTCGGTTTGAAGGGCGAGATCGACGGGCTTGTGCACCACTCTGACATTTCGTGGACCGAGCCGGGCGAAGAAGCCATCAAGAAGTATAAAAAAGGCGACAAACTGCAGGCACGCATTCTCGTTGTTGATATCGAAAAAGAGCGTATCAGCCTCGGTATTAAGCAACTCACTGAAAACCCGGCGGGCGACCAGACATCCGCCTTTGCCAAGGGTGCTGTGGTTACCTGTAAGGTCACCACTGTTGAAAGAGACGGTATTGA
>JANNSK010000052.1:0-5875 GCA_031402515.1 Alphaproteobacteria bacterium
CAAACTCGAACTTGAGGGTGAAGGCAAGGGAATTAGAAATGAGGGTCGCTTAAGGCACGCGTGTGGAAGGAACCTGCGACTGTGGAACGCGCGCCGGAAGACTTTGCGATTGCACAAACGTAGCAAGCACGTCCGCCCCCGTTGCACTTGCAGGCGCGCCCACCCGCTGGCGCAAGAGTTCCATCTCCGCCCGATCAAACACATGGCCTGGATTATTGCCAAATTGTCCGAACAAGCTGGGGGCCACAATCCTGGCAAACCGCGTCAAGTCATCGTGATTGATTACGTTATCGCCGGTAATGTCAACAGCAATGGTGGGCATCGCAGATGGCTTTCCAGCAAGTGCGGAAGGCAATGACATCAACGCTTCCGGCACGGGCGGTTGATTGTGCAGCCCGCCTGATTTTCCAGTCATAGCGATCTCGCGCATCTTATCCGGACCCACAAGGAAGAACAAAAGCAGCATCAATAACGCAGCGCCGAAGCCGCCCTCCTGTAGCATCTGTTTGATGGATGCTTCATCCATCCCCCATTGTTCTTGCGCACGCGTTCGGAAACGGCGCCGCGTCTGTTCGTCTTCACTGTCTGGATTATCTTCATGCGCATCTAACCAGCGCGACGTATTGCGCGCAGCATCCGGCACTGCGGGAAGATTCGGATCATCCGTTGAATTCGCGCCCGTAGCAACCGCCAGCAATGACTGCGCATCTCCCGGAACAAAGGTTCCGATATCCGGTGCATTGGGATTCACGATGTTCGGATCGAAACCATTGCGCTCGAGCTGCTGCTTCATATTCCATTGGCCACTCGCATAAAACTGCTTGGAACCAGTCCATCCGCCCGACATGGAAAGCCACGTCAGTTGCGCTAACCCGCCCGTACGCATGGTATGGCAAACAAGCCCGGAACCATACACCCCCGTGCGATAGGTAGGCAGGCCCGGATGTTGCTCATGCATCGCCCTGGCAATGCCGCGAAAATAAGGAATGATATTCTCACGAACCTGCTGTGGCGATGCGTCAAAATCGACCGCGAAATAAACCGCCGCACCTTCCGGCACACCCAGCGCTTTACCACGCTCCCGCGCATGCATGGCGTCTTGGTATCCCTGAGATTCATCGAACGCCGAAATTTTATCCCCGCGTGCGCCTTCGTAAACGAGGCCCAAACGCAACCCGGCTTGGGCGATATCGCGCGCTTCCTTCTCCGTCACTACCTTACGTCCGCCATCACGGCTTAAATATCGGATCACCGTATGCACACCGCCCGCCGCCAGCGCGCGATATTCCGCGGGGCTTCTGCGCCTTCCGGAATCGATAATTTGTGTATCGAGTGACTGACTCATCTTTCAATAAACCTTACAATCCTAGTTTTATTCTACCCTTTTAGGGGCATCCCGTGTGTGACACTTCCGTGACATTTGATGGGGTAAAAATAGGCGCAAAGGCCGCACAGCTTAGGCAATGCGGTGGCGCTAATCCCGTGTGCGGGGCTGCTGCTGCAACATGCTGAGATAGCTGGTGAGGGTACTGGCTCCGTCGCCGTACGACACGCCTTTGCTTTGCAGTTGCTGACGGATGGCTGCCATATCACTGCGGTCGATCGCGCCGTTGTGATTGAGGTCTGCCGCGCCGAGCAAATCGCCATACTGCTCACGCAGGATGCGGAACAAGCCTCTGTCTATCGTCCCCGGATCACCCCGCCCATCGCCCGTCAGCGATGTTTTTAACTCAAGGCGATGCTCATATGCCTGATGGATAATCTCGGCCATGGTGGGTTTCTCTGAGAGCGTCACACCCTTATTCGTTAGTTCCGCGCTCACTGTCCCAACACCGCCTGCCGAAGCCAGGCGGAGTGACATTCTGTTCAGTTCCGCCACTTCGTCATCCTGATCGTCGCCCGCGACGGCATTCGTTTGCGGCGCAGGTGTCACAACCGGCCGCGGCTCCACTGCAGATGGTTGCTGTACAGGCTGCTGTACAGGTTGCTGTGGTGGCCGCACCTCAACGCTTGCCGTTTGTACTGGGGGAACCGGGTTTGAAACCGGCGTGGGTATTACTCGCGGCTGCACAGTACGCGGCTGATCCGTCACTGCTGGAGCAGCACCCATGACGCCCGCCTGTATTGGAGTAGCGGCCTGAGGGGCCGGGCGAGGAGGTCTAGCATCACCTGTTGAGGATGGGCTTTCTGCAACAACACGTTCACCAAGCTCGCGCCCTAGTGCCGCCTGTTCTTGCAGTACTTCCATACCACACGCAGCGCTCTTTTTAGCACGATTACAGAACCCTTCAAGAAATTCTGCATAAGCTCCACCATGGGTTCTGGCTCTGCCTTCATAGTAAGCGATTTGTGCCTTTTCAAATGCCTTAATCAACGCACTTGCGCCATATTTATTATGAAACTCCCAAGCGGCATTAATGACCGATTGGTCAAGGCTTCGTCCGGGATGATTCTGGCTCACACCCACAGCATTAGCGAGTACATAGGGGGGCATCGCACTTTGATGCACGTAAAACAGCATCATCTGTGGAAGTATCTCTGGTGGCAGCTTGCCATAACCAAGATTCTTAAAAGTTTTACGCCTTGTATTCACCATCTCTTCAGGTGAAACCGCAAGTTTTCTTGCCTCCGCAAGCACTTGATCTGGAGTAAGTCCCGCTACTCTTTTATTTCTACCAAAATCGTTCGTAATTGAATTGCCCGCATCCCAATAAACACCAACACTGTTTGGTCCGGCTTGAATGATTGTGGATTCTTTTCCTTTGCTATTTTTAGGTTTTTGTCGTTCCCAACCAGTCCAAATAATTTCACCGTTTTTATCAAAACCTAGTTTGATGTGCGGCGGGTTACTGGATTCAATTTCTACAGTCTTACTTAGCGTCATTTCAAATGCCAATTCCGCTCCAGCGCTCCAAGAATTATCAGATTTTGGAGAAACCGTTGAACCTGATTGCCCAACAGCGCGAGGGACAACGGGCGCAGTGGTAAGAACGATGGGTGTCAGTGGGATGATCGGCTTTACGGGTGCCCTGACCGAAGTCGCCGGAGGAGTGAGCACTATAGGCTCCAATGAAGCAATGCGGAACGGCTGCACAGGAGGCCTAGTGGCCGCGGCAAGCGAGTCCTGTACCGGAAACTCTGCAACACGCGATGCAGGAATAGACGCAACATACCCTCTGCTGCCGCGTAAAGCATTGTCGATTTGAAGAGTGCAGCTTGAAGTACCACCACACCGCGCATCAAACTTCTTCTGCCATTCGAGGCTGGCCTGCAATACCTGCGGCGGAATTTTATCGGCCACGCTGCTAAGGTCGCAATATCCCTCGGCGTCTTTCGGCAACCGTCGCAGCGCGCCCAGACTCGTTTTGCCGCCATGCGGCACCATCTGGTAATGCGGATCATCACCGGAGCCGCCCCAGGTCAATCCGATCGCACGTGCAGCGGCACGCATGGTTTGTACGTTCGAGTTATTGCGAACAACACCACGCTTCCACGCCTGCTTGCTGTTGGGATCGATGCAATTTTCCTGCATGCCGCCGCTTGGCGTCAGCATCAGCAGGTCGTAGGCGACACCATGCGCGTGATAAGAGCCGCCCGGACCCGCAGGCGATTGGCCGCGCGCCTTGTAAGCCGCCTGCTCAGCATCCGAGCGATGACCGGAGTAAATCGCCACCGGCAAACCATGATCGACATAAAGATCATGGATCTGTGTGGCGACTGCACCACGTGCCCAGGGATTCAGCGTTTCGATTTTTGCAGCGGTTCTGGTAAGTCCCTTGATTAATGCATCCCGTGAATAGCCGGTCTTTTCCATGACGCCTTGAAGTTCGGCTTCACTAACAATATCAGACCATAGAATGCGGTGTTTCATACACCTTAAATATACCAAAAAAGTGTTACGTTTTGATGAAGGCGGCCGTGGATAATCGGCTGTTTTTTGTTACATATTTATGACGGAAAGGGGGCGGCTACGGCCTTAATCAAGGACTTAGGCAACAGGCATTAATGGCTGGGCCGTTCCACCCGGTTTTGTCCTGCTTTCTCAGCGCCTTGGCCGATGGGCAGCCACGGCATTTTTGGTGGCTCGAAATCGGCCAGCACAATATCGGGCGAAAGCGCCCCTTGGATTTTCGGATACGCGACGGCCCCGCTCATCAACGCCGCATAATCGGTACCGTGGCGTGCATCATAGGCGCGCTGCCAGCTAAGACTCGTCTGCAGCAACCGCTCGGGGAACACCTCGCGAATAGGCCTTAAGTCGCGATAGAAACCATCCGCCATCAGCGGCAGACGCCACAATACGGCTGTGCCGTAATCCTTCTTGGGATTTCCTTTATAGCCGCCTTTAAAATACGGCCCATCGACCTGATGCGGCGAATAGGTATCTTCGCTCATATTGTGGTGGGGCGCATCAACGCCGAAATTCGAAATGCCATTGGCCACGCTCACGTCGCGCGTGGCTTTGAGCACAGCACCGCTCATTTTTGCCTCGCCGACAGTCAGGCGAGTGCCGGGCTGCCTGCGCGAAATATCGCCATCCTTAGGCAGGAACAGCACATCATAGGCAAAACCATTGGAATGGAAGGTCGACTTACCCGTAGCACTAGATCGTCCCTGTTTGTTGAAAGCCTTCTGCAGATCCTCGCCGCGAAATGCCGCGCAAATCCATACCGGTATGGCCTCATGGACGAACATATCATGCATATGCGTCGCCGCCGCACCACGAAACCACGGATGCAAAGTGCCGATCTGGGTGGCATTGTTCTGCAGCGCTTTGATGAGCAGCCCGCGATCATAGCCAGTGCGATCGACGACGCCATCAAGTTCTCTTTCGCTGACAATGTCCGTCCAGTCGATTTTCTGGCGTGCCGCACCCATGCTGAAATCATACACGGTCAATCCTACACGCGGGTTTTCCGGCGTGAATATCTTGATCGTCTCGTTCGGATCATGCAGGCCGCCGCTATGCTTCTCTCGTTTTTTATCTTGTGTGCCCCGTTCTTGTTTTACTGGCCCCTTTTTCAACGCGCAGCGCGGTGAGGCGGTAACACCAAAAAGCCCATCAAGGAAATCAAGCACCGGATCGGACGCAGGCGTCTGCACACCGGGCGCGGTAAAATCAATACTGGCAATATTGGAAGCAAGCTCCGTCACCATCTGTGGCCCACCTACCCCAAGCGTCGCCGTAAACAGGTGGCTCATCGGCCTTTCGCCATGATTGATGCGTTTCACCACCCGCATCGCCGCGCGCAGCCGTTCCGCATCGGGCATACCGCTCCCCGTGCGCACGCTGGCCACCTTGGTCACCGTGGTGCTGCGCCCCGTCGCGCCGCCCTTGGGATCATTTCCTTCAGGCAGCAGCGCCCAGGTGGCCACTCCACGCGCCAGATCCACTGCCGCATTGGGCAAGGTGCCGACATCCGTCACCACCACCAGCACCTGTCTTTTGTTACGTTCGACCAGCAGGATGTCGCCAATCTGGTAAGGATCATCCTGATGGTAATGCTTGGATCCGCGCACGCCCGGCGTTGCAGCCTGCGTGGGCACTGCCGCCGTATATTCATTGCGATCGATATCAACGCCGCTGGCCGTGCGCGCCGTACCGAATTTGCCGTTCACATCGTTATCGCAGTAGGAATAGCTGCTGCTGACGACTTTTTTCTGTGGTTTTGCCTCGAATGCCCGCGCCATGGGTGCCTCGCAGACCGGTATGGTTCCGGCTCGAGCCCATTATACCACGAGAATGTTACAGTTTGATGACAGTGGCCTTTCTTTAACTCCCCCCTTGAGGGGGAGTCGACGCACCACTTAAGTGCGTCGGTGGGGGGATGGGCTGCGAAGATAACCCCCCACGGATTTGCAAGGGCAAATCCCG
>JANNSK010000053.1:0-2626 GCA_031402515.1 Alphaproteobacteria bacterium
GTTGGCTGTTGGCTGTTGGCTGTTGGCTGTTGGCTGTTGGCTGTTGGCTGTTGGCTGTGGGCTGTTGGCTGTGGGCTGTTGGCTAAAACTTATTCACACCGCACGCCCGTCCGAACACGCCGGTTGCTTTTCAAAATGCACTGTGGTTACTTCCAGTGAAATCAGCATGCTAGTCCGATTAGCTTAGGTTTAGGTATAGGATGAAAAATACGAGGCTACAGGCCGCTTTGGCGGCGATCAGCAGTTCTTTCCAGCTTCTGGAGGAGGCCGCAGCGCGCGCCGCCGCCCGTCAGTTGGAGCTGGCCACCGAACATGATACGGCCCTCGCCCACGTAACATCCGAGAACAGCTTTCTGAAGGAGGACAACCTCCGCCTATCGAATCAGCTGCAGTCGCTGCAGAAAGATTTCCTCGAGCTACAGGAAGCCACGACCTCGACACTGAACCGCCTCGATGATTCCGTCAAAGCCATCGACCTCATGCTGGAGCATTAATCATGAAAACTGTTCAGGCACATGTTTATGGCAAAGAATACACCCTCGCCTGCGACGAGGGCCAGGAAGCGCATCTGGCGCAGCTCGTCAAACAAATCAACGCACGTATCGAGCGGCTGAATAAAGCCGTCGGCCACCTGCCCGAATCACTGATGCTGCTTTACACGTCACTCATGGTGGCGGATGAATTGCACGATGCGAACAGAGAAATCACCCGCCTGCGTCAGGAGCTGGACACCACCCAGCAGGCCGTCGCCACCGAAGACGGCGATGCCCGCATCAGCGCCATCGAGGAAACACTTGCCAGCAACCTCGAGGAATTCGCCAGCCGTATTAATGGCTTGGCCGAGAAGCTGGCGGCTTAAAGAAGTGCCAATTGCTAGTGCTAGTCGCTAGCCAACCCTCCTAGTATTACCGACTAGCCCTAGCACTTGCAGATTCACCGCTTTTCCCTTATATTCAGCGGTGAATGGTACTGCCCGGTTGGTGCAGGTGCATCATCGCTCCGGACCGACTATCTCCTTTAGGGGGCTGTCACTGTCTTTGGCCTTGGCCTTAGGTATACGGTCACCCACCTGACCAAACGGGTCACGGGAGGATATCGCTACCCACGGCCAGGGTGGTCCATTCACTTCGTTTGGCGCACTAAAGTGCGCAGGGGGCGCAACCGCCCCCACTCCGTTCCCCCTCTGAAGGCTCGCCGCTGTCCGCGGCTACGCAACGTTCCATTCGAGTCAGTAGTCACTGCGCGCATTTTTCTATTTCCCGTATTCGCGTATTCCCGTATTCCCGTATTCCATGTCCAACGCCGAAAAACACAAACTACGCGAGGAGATGCTCAAACGTCGCGGGCAGATTCCGCAGGCGACGATGGCGCAGGCGAGCGGGGCCGTCGCCCGCCATTTTGCCGATCACCCGATTCTCGCCTTTGCGCCCTCCATCGCCGGATACTCCGCCATCCATAATGAAATCGACGTGCTGCCGGTGTTCGACATCATGCAGCGCTTCAAAAAAATGACCGCCCTGCCCGCCGTCACCCCTCAAAAACACCTCATTTTCCGCCGCTGGCAGCGTGGCGAACCGCTGGTCCGCCACCCCACCCTGCATGTGACCGAACCACCGCCGACGCACGAATCCATCATCCCGTCGCTGGTGCTGGTACCGCTTTTAGCCTTCGACGCGGAAGGCTATCGCTTAGGCTACGGCGCCGGTTATTACGACCGTGCCATGGAAATGATGCGCCAGTTCGAAACCCCGCCCATCTTCATCGGCGTCGCCTATAGCGTGCAGGAGGTGAATCATCTGCCCATCGACCCCCACGACCAGCCGCTCGACGGCATTTTGACCGAATTGGGCGTCAGCATGTTTAGAACCCGAATTTAGCGCGCGTAGCCGCGATGGCCGCGGCGAGCCGGACCCCATCACATTTATGTGATGGGGGAACGAGGGGCTTAAACGATAACAGCTTGTCGTTTAAGGGTAACGGGGGCGCTTGCGCCCCCCGCGCGAAGCGCCTACAAAGCCACTATGAAAATCCTCTTCTGTGGCGACGTAGTAGGCCGTGCGGGGCGTGATGTCGTCATGCGCCTCGTCCCCGAACTACGCAAAAAAGAAAACCTCGATGCCGTCATCGTCGATGTCGATAACGCCGCCGGCGGCTTCGGCATCAATGGCGATATCCTGCGCGAGTTCACCGCCGCCGGCATCGACGCCATGCCCGGCGGCGATCACATCTTCGACCAGAAGGACGCGCTTTCATTGCTCGGCTCATCGCAACGCCTGCTGCGCCCGCACAACTTCCCGCCTTCAGTTCCCGGCACCGGCTGCCGGTTGTTCACGCTGCCCAATGGTAAAAAAATGCTGGTACTGCACTTGCTCGGGCAAGTGTTCCATAAAGAATATCTCGACAACCCTTTCTATTGCGCCGACGCCGCGCTCGCGCCGTACAAACTCGGCGGCAATGTCGATGCGATCGTCGTCGATATGCATGCCGAAGCCACTTCCGAGAAACAGGCCATGGGTCATTACCTCGATGGCCGTGTGAGCATGGTCATCGGCGCCCATACGCATGTGCCCACCGCCGATGCGCGCATATTACCCAAAGGCACCGCCTATCAGACCGATGCCGGCAT
>JANNSK010000054.1:0-3131 GCA_031402515.1 Alphaproteobacteria bacterium
AGTCACAAGAGTGCCGAATATCGTTTTGCCAATGCTGAAAATCTTGCAAAGTTCAAGGCCAACCCGGCGACATACGCCCCGCAATATGGCGGCTATTGCGCGTGGGCCGTCAGCCAAGGATACACCGCATCGGGCGATCCTACCGTCTGGAAAATTGTGAGCGGCAAGTTGTACCTCAATTACAATCGTGAGGTCGGTAACACTTGGGGTAAGAACATTCCGGGCCACATTCGCTCTGCCAACACCAATTGGCCGAAACTACTTGCCGAATAGGTTGACATTGCCGTCGCGGTGCGTACAGAAATCTGCGCTCTGCGGCATTCGGTGTCGATGGTATCCGCACCGAATTTGCCGAACAGATGGCAGTTTTTCAGTAGTGTCAATTTCCTGACCGAGCAGCCAAATTGTTAGCAGCAAAAACCTAGCGTTCTGACCGGCCTAAACGGCGGCTATTCATTGATCTACGCAAAGAAGCGGACTGTCTGCTGCTGGCCCAAAGCCGGCCGTTCCGTAGATCCTGCGTAGGTCGCCTTTTTCCAATCTTATTGGACCAAAGAACTTTCAATAGGAAAACGCCAAAATCGGAACTTCGGACAGTTTGGGTATGGTGTGGGTCCTTGGCAAAAGTACAACCAAGATCACCCAAAACGGACGGAAATCCTCACCAGCCAGTCGTACTTCCCTTGCTTTGGTAATGACGAGGTCGGGAGTTCAATCCTCCCCAGCAGCACCAGCCAGTCCCAGTTATCTTGAGCGATTTCAGATGATTGCCTTCGGGCGATAATTCCCCCGCAATTTCGGTCACTTGTGAGCGCTGGTTTTGGCGATGCGCCGCCAGAGACGCTTTATATGGGCCCTATTTCGTGGCACCACTTTCATTTTGGGAGGCGCTAGCTGAACCCGAGAAAGTGACGTTGCCGCTGCCACTCGAGCGGGATAGTTGCGCAGATATCGGATTATGAATGCTCGTAATGCTTAAGCGCTATATCGCGATTATATGGGGTTAGTTCGTCAATGCGTCGCTGCTCCACCTTTTCTAGCCAGTTAGGATCCGCAAGAAGTACCCGGCCCAGTGCCACGAGATCAAACTCATCGCGCTCGAACATTGCCACAAGATCTTCCAAACGACCCAGCATCGGAGATGAAACGCCTTCGACAAAATCCTGCATCAAATCCCGGTCCATGCCGATCGATCCTACTGTAATTACCGGCTTGCCCGTAACTTCCTTTATCCAACCACCAAGATTTTTTTGATCGCCCTCAAACTCTGGTTCCCAGAAGCGGCGCTGCGAAGCATGGAAAATATCCACCCCGGCGCGGGCTAGCGGGTCGAGCCAGCGGTGCAGCTCGTCTGGGTTGGCCGCCAGTTTTACATCATAGTCATAGGTCTTCCATTGCGAGACCCGCAGGATGATAGCAAAATCGTCCCCTACTGCTGCCCGGCAGGCGGCGACGACCTCGGCCGCGAATGTCGCGCGGTCCGCAATGTCTGGCCCGCCATAGCGATCGTTACGTAGGTTGGTCCGGTCCCAAAAGAACTGATCAAAGATATACCCATGGGCCCCATGCAATTCGATTGCGTCACACCCCATCTCCTTTGCTAGGCGGGCAGATTTTGCAAAGGCGGCGACAGTATAATTGATATCCTGCTGGGTCATGGCGCGCCCACCCTCGACGTCCGGCCCGGCGAAGCCCGATGGACTTACCAGCGGAGCGTGTGGTGAATCAGGGAAGTTGAAATCTATACAGCCGCCGACGTGCCACAATTGCGGGACAAACATCCCACCTTCTGCGTGGACGGCATCAACTGCTCCCTTCCATCCGGCTAGCGGTTCGTCGCCATCAAATAGCGGCACTGAATCTGCGGCAACGGCGTGGTCAATAGCCACTCCTGTCCCCTCGGTGATGATCGTACCGATCCCAGCAGCGGCACGGCGGCGGTAATATTCTGCCCCGTCGTCTCCAAGTACGCCGCCGGGAGCAAAATAGCGGGACATGGGGGCCATGCAGAAACGGTTAGGGGCTTTTAGCGACTTACACTCGAATGGTGCATGCAGCGGAGCGAGCAAGGCGGCTAAATCGTCAAGTGGTGCAGTAGACATCAGGCTAAATTCCTTAAAAATGCCAGCAATGCCTCATTATAGGCAGAGGGGCTCTCGAGCTGGGGAGAATGTCCTGTGTCCATTGTTAGCAGCGTGCCATTCGCAGCGCAGTTTGCAGCAAAGCCTGCAATCGCAGGGTCAGCGATTGTATCTTTTGCGCCGCCAATCGACAGGACGGGGAAAGTAAAGGATGCCAGCAGTTCACGCTGGTCGAGCGTCGCAAGACCGGCAAGTGTTTCGCTCGCCCGCGGCGCAGTTGCCAAGAACCCTCGCTCGACCCAGCCGATCATTGCTTCGCTAGCGCCTTCACCCGACGCGCCCTCAGCCAGCGCCCGGAAAAAGCCCGGGCGGTCGGCGGTAATGGCGCCCGCGATCGCGAGAACGTCCTCAGGCATGCCGCCGTGAGGAAACCCGTCGCCCTGTACATAGCGTGGCGATGCCCCGCAGGTCAGGATGAGTCCTGCCACACGGTTACCGATCAATTCGGCAGCCGCAACAGCAACGGCGCCGCCCAAGGACCACCCATTTAACACAACGCGCTGTAAATCGCAGCGTTCGATGATCGCAGCAACATCACCGGCGATCGCAGCGATCGACATGTCGGTAAAATCTCGGTCGGAACGACCGCAGCCGCGGTGATCAATCACTATGGCGCTGTGGCCCTCTGCGAGGAGCGCCTCGACTGCCGAAGCCCAATAATCTCCGGACATGCCCCAACCGTGGATCAGCACGACCGGCATTCCGGGCGCACGGTGGTGCTCGAAATAAACTCTGCCGCCACTATCAGTTTCAAAATACGCCATAAAAGCTCCTATGCAGGCGGCGACAATGTGACGCCGGGAAGCGGATTGAAGTGGTGCATCTTCACCTTGCGGTGCGCGATCTTCCAGACACCTTCTTTCCTTTCAAATGTATCGAAATATGTCGCGCTGACGGTTTGCGCCTGACCATCGGACGTAGTGCCAATACAGTCAACGTCACACAGGCCGGTCGCGCGGTCATCATCGTCAAAGGAAATGACGAGGTTGG
>JANNSK010000055.1:0-5761 GCA_031402515.1 Alphaproteobacteria bacterium
CAGGAGAGGGCGCGCTATCTCGGCCTGGCGATGATATGGGTTGGCATGATGTCCTTCCTTACTATCCAATTACCGGATGTGCTCATCGGGCCAGGAGCAAGGCAGGTCGCCATCCGCACCGAGGACGGGTACATGCAGGCGAAAGGGCGTGCGGGCACGATGATTTCCGAACTCTGGGCGAACGGTGTTGGCCAAAAATCACTATTGCCGAAAGACAAGGAACGCGTGCGCTGCGATACACTTGGTTGCGTGACGATGGTCGCGGGCAAACGCATCGCCTTTTCCGCCAAAGCGCAGTCCATTGGCGAGGATTGTACGCTGGCGGATATCGTGGTGACTACTCAGGCCGCGTGCGCGACGGCGAAAGTCATTCTCGCCGGCCCTGTCGTGCAAGCGGTGTGGTTGGACGATATGCACATCGAAACCAGCGGCGATTGGCAGGGTGACCGTCCGTGGAAAGCTAATGACCGAGAAGACGACGAGTAGCCGCCGTGACGTCTGCTTCGCGCATCAGCGATTCGCCGACGAGGAAACAATCGATGCCGATTTTTTGCATCCGCGCGATGTCCGCATGGATTTCGATGCCGCTTTCGCAAACGACGGTATAATCGTCGGGGATATTTTTTTTCAGCCGTTCGGAAGTAGCGATATCGACTTTCAGCGTTTTTAAATCGCGGTTGTTGATGCCGATGAGGCGTGATTTCAGCGCCATGGCGCGTTCGAGTTCGGTTTCGTCATGCACTTCAACGAGCACATCCATGCCGAGTTCTTTGGCGAGCGATTCGAGTTCGCCAGCTTGGATGTCGGACAAGGCGGCCATGATAAGCAGGATGCAGTCCGCACCGAGCGCGCGGGATTCGAGGATTTGGTAGGGATCGAGCATGAAATCCTTGCGCAATACGGGAAGGTTCGATGCAGCGCGGGCGGCGGGCAAATACTCATCTGCGCCTTGGAAATAGGGGATATCCGTAAGCACAGAAAGGCATGCGGCACCGCCTGTCGCGTAGGCCTGCGCCAGCACGACCGGGTCGAAATCCTGGCGGATGACACCTTTGCTGGGCGAGGCTTTTTTGATTTCGGCAATCAAACCAATCGCACCCGACTCCACCTGCTTTTTGAGCGCAAAATGAAATCCGCGCGGCGGCGTGCCCGTCAGCGCTTTTTCATACAAGGCCGATTCCGGCGCGGCTTTCTTCTGCGCGGCGATATGCTCGCGTTTCTTCATGCAGATTTCGCTGAGCGTGTCACTCATGATGTTCTCATTTTTTTGTCATTCCCGCGAAAGCGGGAATCTCCTTCTTAAGTAGATTCCCGATGAAGCTTCGCAACCAAACGCGATGCGTTTGGGCGAAGCTAGCTCGGGAATGACAAAGAAAAATATAATCATCTGCTGGTAGCCTCCACAAGTGCGCCGAGTGTGGCGTGGGCGGCACCACTATGAATGGCATGGCGCGCGAGTGCCACGCCTTCTTTCAGTGTGGCGGCTTTGTTCGCCACCTGTAACACGGCGCCGGCATTCAGCAACACCGCGTCGGCATAGATGCTGGTCTCGCCATCGAGTACTGCGCGCAATGCCTTGGCGTTGGTCGCTGCATCGCCACCGCGTAATCCGGCTTTGGCATGCGGATCGAGCCCGCCGTCGGCGGCGTCGATGGCATAGTCGTGGATATGGGTATCCTTGAGTTCCCACACAAGCGTTTTTCCGGCGATAGAAATTTCGTCCGCGCCATCCTCGCCATGGACGACCATCACATGTTCGCGTCCGAGCAGTCGGGCGGCGTAGGCGACCAACTCGGCGCTTTCTTTCGAGTAGGTGCCGATAAGCTGGCGTTTGACCCGTGCCGGATTGCACAGCGGTCCGAGTAAATTGAAAATCGTGCGCGTGCCGATGGTTTTGCGGATTTCGGCGACGTGGGCGAAACCGGGATGGAATGTCGGTGCAAACAAAAAACAAATGCCGACTTCTTTCAATATAGCTGCCGCGCGGTCGGGAGTGATGCTTGTGTTTACGCCAAGCGCGTCGAGTACATCCGCCGAACCAGTTTTCGAGGTGACGGCGCGGTTGCCGTGCTTGGCCACCTGAACACCACACGCAGCAGTGACGATTGCGACGGCGGTCGAGATATTGAGTGTCTGTTGCCCATCGCCGCCAGTGCCGCAGCAATCGACGGCATCGGAAAACTCGGGGAATGGGACCGCGCGCGCCATCACGGCGTCGACCGCGCCGGCGAGCTGTTCTGCCGTGGTTTTTCCCTCGAGTGCGGTGAGTATGGCAATCGCATCCTCGGCCTGCATCGCGCCATCCAGCATGGCACCGATGGTGGTTTCCATGTTCGCGCGGGCGCTCATAGTAATTTCAAGAAATTGCCGAGCAGGCGGTGGCCATATTCGGAGGCGATGGATTCCGGGTGGAACTGCACACCGAAAACTTTTTGCTCCGTGTGCTCGAGGCCCATGATGATGCCATCACTGGTTTCGGCGGTAACTTTTAGCGATTTTGGTAAACTGCTGCGCTCGACAATCAGCGAATGGTAGCGGGTGGCGGTGAAAGGCGAGGGGATGTCTTTGAAAATCCCCTCACCCGTATGTTGGATACTGCTGGTTTTACCGTGCATAAGTTTCTCGGCGCGTACGACCTTGCCGCCATAGGCCTGCCCAATCGATTGATGGCCGAGGCAGACGCCAAGCAGTGGAATTTTTCCCTGCAGTTCGCGGATGAGGGATAGGCATACGCCCGCCTCGTTGGGTGTGCAGGGACCGGGCGAAAGGACGATGCCTTGGGGCTTTTTGCCGATGATGTCGGTGACAGAAAGCGCGTCATTGCGCACGACCTCCACTTCCGCACCCAGTTCGTTCAAATAATGAACGAGGTTGTAGGTGAAGCTATCGTAATTATCGATGAGGAGAAGTTTGACCGCCATAGAGGGCAGTCAATACCACTATTTTGTCGCGACTTCCAAGTCCTCCGATGCGGGCTTGTCTTTTTTCTTTTTCTCGGCGATGACGCTGGTGGGGCCGAGGGGGCAGGATTTACCGAACTTCGCGCTGGCGAGGCCCTTCAGGTAGGCGCGGCGGATTTTCCCGGCCTCTTTGGCTTTGGCCATGGCTTTTTCATGCGCTTTGGCGCCAGTGAGGGTGCGCAGGATACCGCGGAAGGGAATGAATCCCGTGGTCTGGCTACGCACGAAGCCGACAAGGCCGTCTTCGATGAGTTCTGCTCCGGCCGCGGCGTATTGTTCATTTTCCGAGAGGGCGACTTTCGGTGTATCGAAGTCGGGTCCGAGTAGGGTGTCGAGCGCGGCGATTTCTTCTTTCACGCTTTTGCATTTGAGCGGTTTAGGTACGCTATAGGGATTCTCGACCAGCGCTCTCAGCGCTTCGGGAATTTCGTCGCGTTTGATGCCGATATCATCGAGCGGTGTCAGCGCAGCTTTGGCGGCTTTATCGAAGGCGCCGGAACCACGCGCCGCCATTTTGTCGCTACTACCGCCGCAGGCGGTGAGCAGCGCAATCACCGCCAGTAGCAGGAGCGATATCGTTGCCTGCTTCATCAGAAAATCACTATGCCGAGCGGTATTCATATTCTTTTTATACTTCCATCTTCATTATAGCTAAAACCCGCAGAAACCCTAGAAGATTCGATATTGCGTCGCGGGATGAACCTAGCGCTTTTTAGGCAAACTTCGCCGCCTCCTCTGCCGCGCGCATGACGGCTTTGGCTTTATTTTCTGACTCTTCGTATTCGGCGGTGGCGTCGGAATCGGCGACGATGCCGCCCCCGGCCTGTGCATAGACCTTGCCGTCTTTGACGAGGGCGGTGCGCAGGGTAATGCAGGTGTCCATGGTGCCGTTGGCGGAAAGGTAGCCGACACAACCCGCATAGAAACTGCGCCTAACTGGTTCCAGCTCATCGATAATTTCCATGGCGCGGATTTTGGGGGCGCCCGATACGGTGCCGGCAGGGAAGCCTGCAATCAGCGCATCGACCGCGTCGTATTTCGGGTCGATTTCGCCTTCGACATTGGAAACGATATGCATCACATGCGAGTAATATTCGATCATCATTTGCTGGGTGACCGACACTTTGCCGCCTTTGGCCACCCGGCCGACATCGTTGCGGCCAAGATCAAGCAGCATCAGGTGCTCGGCGCGTTCTTTCGGATCGGCAAGAAGTTCTTTGGAAAGGGCGGCATCCTCTGCCGCATTTTTACCGCGACGGCGGGTGCCGGCGATGGGGCGGATGGTCACTTTGCCGTCGCGCAGGCGCACGAGGATTTCGGGTGAGGAGCCGACCAGCGCGTAGCCGCCAAAATTGAGATAGAACAAAAATGGCGAGGGGTTGAGGTGGCGCAGGGCGCGGTACAACGCAAACGAGTGCTGTTCAAAATCGGCGGTGAAGCGCTGGCTGAGTACGACCTGAAAAATATCGCCCGCCTTGATATATTCTTTTGCTTTGGCGATGGCCTGCGCATATTCGGCCTTGGTAAGGTTGGATTGAAAGTCGCGCTTCTTCGTTGGCGTGTCTTTGTAGTAGTTGCGCTGGTCGAGCGGGCCTTGCAACGTGCGCGCCAGTTTTTCGATACGTGCGCAGGCGTCCGTATAGGTTTTTTCTGCGTCGCCCTTGGTATCCCAAATCGGTGCGATGATGTAGACGACGCCGTCCACCCCGTCGAAAATCAACTGGGCGCGCGGGCGCATGAAACAGGCGTCGGGGATGCCAATCGGATCGGGTTTTGTATCGGGCAGGCGCTCCATGAGCTTCACCATGTCGTAGCCCATATAGCCGATAACACCGGCCGCCATTGGCGGCACGCCTTCCGGCAGTTCCATGCGATGCTGGTTCACCAATGTGCGCAGCGAACTCATGGAATCGTCCCAGGTGGTCTCGAAACTATCTTCGGCAAACGGGGGTGTGGTCGAAATCTCCGGTCGGTTACCGATGCAGCGCCAGATTAGGTCGGGATCGAAGCCTAAAATTGAATAGCGCCCCCGCGTCTCGCCCCCCTCCACCGATTCGAGGAGGTAGCACGGCGTTTCATCTATCGGCATTTTGAGCATGGCCGAGACGGGCGTTTCAAGGTCCGACACGCGCTTGGCATACACCAGCTGGGGCTTGCCAGCCTTATAGGCGGCGACAAATGACGCACGCGATGGGTGAATGGAGAGGTTACTCATTCGCATCTTTCTGCTGGCTCAGCGCGTCGAGTAATTTGTCGTTGATGGTGATGGTATGGCGATTGGCCAGCGCGTTGAGGTAATTCATCGTGACGCCGCGCTCGATTTCTTCCGCCAGCTGCTTCTTCATTTTATCGTCGAGCGAGGAGGCTTTACCCGGATGGATATCGGTGATGATGGCAATCATCGCGTCGCCATCGGGCAAGGGTAGGGGCCCAAGCGCTTCGCCCACCGGACGCTCGAAAATCGCGTGCTGCATGGGTTCGGGCAAGCTGGATTTGCCGCCACGGTGAATCGCATAGACCGGCTTGGCGCTGAGTTTTTGTTCCGCTACCACCTTTTGCCAGTCTTTTTCTTTTTTTAATGCCTGCATCAGCATCTCGGCGCGAATGCGTACCGTGTTGCGCTTGGAGTTGTCCATGATACGTTTGGCCACATCGTCTCGCACCTCCTCAAACTTTTTCGGCGCGGCTGGGGTAATCGATTTCACCGTGACCACATAATACGTGCCGCCCTTGGCCACTTCGAGGTTGGAGGTATCGCCTTCGCCCAAGCTAAATCCCTGTGCGGTGACGGCTTTGGTGAG
>JANNSK010000056.1:0-4497 GCA_031402515.1 Alphaproteobacteria bacterium
TCAATCATCTGGAAGGGGCCGTATTTCCAGTTATAGCCTGTTCGCATGGCAGCATCGACCGCGTCAATATCGTCGGAAATCTCGGGGATGAGAGATGCCGCATAATGCAGCGTTTTGAGCATCACCGCCGCCGCATATTGCCCGCCAATGTCCTTGTGGTTGAACAGTGCGGCAAGCCCTGCGCGCGCCATTTCTACACTTTCGAGTTTCGATTTTTTCTCCGCACGGTATTCGCCGGTTTTTAAATCGAGTGATTCTTTTTTCTTCTTGCCGTTTTCGTCGGTCACAAGCCGGTAAAATCCACCCTTGCCCTTGCGTCCCGTATAACCATCGGCAATCATTTTCTTGACGAGATCCGGCAGTTTATAGAGCTGGCGGAAAGCATCCTTCTCAGGGAGCGTGTTGAGCATTTCCTGCGCGATCAGCGGCATTAAATCAATGCCGATCAAATCATACAACCCAAACATGCCGGTCTTGGGAATGCCAAGCGGCTTGCCCATCACGGCGTCGGCATCCTCAACGCGAACGTTCATATTAATCGCATCCACCAAGCCGCAGGTCATCCAATAGACGCCGATACGGTTGGCGAGGAAACCCGGTGTATCTTTCGCCGGAACCACACCCTTGCCGAGTGTGATGTCTGCAAAAGAACAAAACGCATCGAAGCGTGATTGCTCGAACTTCGGGCTCTTGACCACTTCAAGAAGTCGCATGAAACGCGGTGGGTTAAAGAAATGCGTGACGATAAAGTCCTGCGCGAGATCAGCAGGCATCCCATCCAGCAAATGGTGCAGCGGGATGGTCGAAGTGTTGGACGAAACGATGGAGCCTTTTTTGCGCTTGGGATTTATTTTTTTGTAAACGTCATGCTTCACTTCGAGCTTCTCGAGCACGACTTCGACGATCCAGTCCACATCGGCGAGTTTATCCAAATCGTCTTCTAGGTTACCCGGCGTAACCAGCTTGGTAAATCTTTTATGCGCGAAGCCCGGTGTACTACCCTTGGATTGTTTCTCAATCGCACCAAGGCTAAGCATGTTGCGATCCGCAGCATCCTTCGGAACGATATCGAGCAGCAACACGGGAATCCCCGCATTGGCAAGCACCGCCGCGATCCCGCTGCCCATCACACCGGAACCTAAAACGGCTGCTTTTTTGATTTCCATGAGTGGCTCAGACTGCTTCGAGGATGGTCGCAATGCCTTGTCCTCCACCGATACAGGCGGCAGCGAGTGCGTATTTTCCACCGCGACGTTTGAGCAGCAGCGCTGCCTTTCCCGTAATCCGCGCACCGGAGGCGCCGAGCGGGTGGCCGAGCGCAATCGCCCCGCCTTCGATGTTCACATTCGCAAGATCGCATTGCAGTTCCTTGCACACCGGAATGGCTTGTGCCGCGAAGGCCTCGTTGATTTCGATCACGTCCATATCCTTGATGGTAAGGCCCGCGCGCTCCAGCGCTTTTTGCGAGGCAGTGACCGGCCCCATCCCCATAAACGCAGGATCCAGCCCCGTGATCGCCATCGTTTTAATGCGGGCAAGGATGGGCAGTTTGTGTTTCTTCGCATAGGCTTCCGACGTGATAAGCGTCACCGACGCGCCATCGGTCAGCGGCGATGATGTTGCAGCCGTCACCGTTCCCTTCGCATCGAATGCCGGTTCGAGTTTGGCAAGATCCTCAGGCTTCGATCCCGCGCGGATCGTGCCGTCTTTATCGACCACGCCATCGCGCGTTTTGATGGGAACGATTTCTTCCGACATGTTGGCAGCGGCGGCTTTCTTGTGCGATTCGAGGGCGAATGCTTCCTGCGCCTTGCGGTCGATTTTATACTTCACCGCGACATTTTCCGCGGTGAGCCCCATCGACATATAGGCAGTTGGCATCGCCTTAAAGAGCGCTGGGTTCGGCAATGGGTTGAAGCCCCCCATCGGGATACGTGACATGGACTCCACACCACCCGCAATAAATACCTCGCCCTTACCTGCCATGATATTCCCGGCGGCGATATGAATCGCCTCCATGGATGAGCCGCACCAGCGGTTCACCGTAACGCCAGCAACCGTTTGCGGTAATCCTGCATGCAGTGCGACAAGCCGCGCCATGTTGAAGCCCTGCTCGCCCTCAGGAAACGCACAGCCCCAGATGACATCCTCGATGTCGGCAGGCTTGACGCCGGTTTTGGCGAGGAGCGCTTTGATGATATCGGCGGATAAATCATCCGGCCGCACACCAGCCAGCTGGCCCTTATGCGCGGGCGTAAAGGGTGAACGCAGATAGCCGACGATTACAGCGTTGGTCATGCGAGGCTCCTTATTTTTCCGCACTATACAGAAACTTGGCGGAAGAAGAAACTGGTTCTTGAGCCCGTCCGTCCAGGCTCTACGGGCTACGCCGGACACTGCTTCGGTTTAACGGTCTCCCCGCGGCTGCGCTACGCAAAGCCCGTAAGGGCAAAGCGTGGAGCGGGTGAAGGGAATCGAACCCTCGTATGCAGCTTGGGAAGCTGCCGTTCTACCATTGAACTACACCCGCCTACGCTACTGCGTAGCTTCGGCGGGCACGGCCCGCCAAGGCAGACCTTTTGGCCTATTTGCCGCACAAAATCAAGCTGGCCTTCGGGATTTATGGTTTGTATTTATGTGCGGTGAGTGCTAGGAGCGGCCGCGGGCGAGTGCCGGAGTGTAGCAGCGCTACATGAGGATACGCGCCAAGACTGCGACATCGCAATCACCCACAGCAATACCAAACCCTGAAGGAGAAATCCATGCTCAACGAATTCAAGACATTCATCGCCAAAGGCAACGTGCTCGATATGGCGGTCGGTATCATCATCGGCGCCGCTTTCACCGCCATTGTCGGCTCGCTGGTGTCGGACATCATCAATCCTGTTATCGGCATGATTTTAGGCGGACTCGATTTCTCCAACTACTATTTCGACCTCTCGCTGGGCGGTTACGCCGACCTCGATGCGGCGAAAAAAGCCGGCGCGCCGCTCATCATGTATGGGCTGTTCATCAACGCCATCATCAAGTTCCTGATCGTTGCCTTCGTGGTGTTCCTGCTGGTGAAAAACGTCAACCGCCTGAAGGAGCGGATGGTGAAAGCCGAAGCGGCTGCGCCAGCTGCACCGGCTGAGGACATCGTCCTCCTACGCGAGATCCGCGATGCGCTGAAAGCCAACGCCAAGAAGGCGGCTTAGGTTTATTCTTAGTTCGCCCTCTCCCAAAATTCGCAAGGGCGAATTTTGACCTCTCCCGATGGGAGAGGTTAAGCAAGCGGCGCGAGCTCGCCCCACGGTTACCTCTCCCATTGGGAGAGGTCGAAATCGCCTTGGCGATTTCGGGAGAGGGCTATGGCGATTTCGGGAGAGGGTTTTAGCCGCGATTGTCGGCGAGAGCAGCAAGGATCGCCTCAAGCAAACCCTCGAGATTCTGGTTCACTTCATTATTCCAGAAACGCAATACACGCCAGCCTGAGCGTTCGAGCAGCTTGGCGCGAAAAGCGTCATGCACCAGATTAGCTTCTTCGCCATGTTGGCTTCCATCCAACTCGACAGCAACTTTATGCTCCACGCAGGCAAAATCGAGATAGTATTTTCCAACAGGATGCTGCCTGCGAAATTTGTATCCGATGAATCGATGGGCGCGCAAATGCCGCCAGAGTTTCTTTTCGACTTCAGTGCTGTCATGGCGCAAATCGCGGGCGCGGGAGATTTGCGTCGGTGATTTGTAGTGTCGTTTTATTATAGCCATTCCCAAAATGCCCTCTCCCAAAAGCCCTCTCCCAAAATTCGCTAAGGGCGAATTTTGACCTCTCCCGGTGGGAGAGGTAAGCAAGTGGCGCGTCACCGCCTAATTTGCATCTCTCCCGATGGGAGAGGTTAAGTCATCATCCCACCTTCTTATAAATCTCTGAGCCTTCTTCCTTGAACTTCTCGCTCATACCTTCCATGCCTGCTTCGACTTCGGAGGGGGCAAGTTTGGGGAGCGCGGCACTCTGCAATGCCTGTTCGGTTTTGGCGAACTCACGCACCTCCTGCGAGATTTTCATGCTGCAGAATTTCGGCCCGCACATGGAGCAGAAATGCGCGACCTTGGCGCCATCCGCCGGAAGCGTTTCATCGTGATATTCGCGCGCCGTGTCGGGATCGAGCGAGAGGTTAAACTGGTCGTTCCAGCGGAAATCAAACCGCGCGCGCGACAGCGCATTATCGCGCAACTGCGCGCCGGGATGGCCCTTTGCCAGATCCGCTGCGTGCGCCGCGATTTTATAGGCGATGACGCCCTCTTTCACATCGTCGCGATTCGGCAGACCCAAATGCTCCTTGGGCGTGACGTAGCACAGCATCGCCGTGCCGAACCAGCCGATCATCGCCGCGCCGATGGCGCTCGTGATATGGTCATAGCCCGGCGCGATGTCGGTGGTCAGTGGCCCCAGCGTGTAGAATGGCGCCTCATGGCAGGCCTCGAGCTGCTTATCCATATTCTCTTTAATAAGGT
>JANNSK010000057.1:0-3069 GCA_031402515.1 Alphaproteobacteria bacterium
GCAAGGTGATCGTCACCGGCTGCCTCGGTGCCGAGCCGGAAGTTATCACCGCGAAATACCCGAACGTGCTCGCTGTCACCGGCCCGCAGCATTACGAAGCGGTGATGGACGCCGTGCACAAGGCGCTGCCGCCCGCGCACGACCCCTATGTCGATTTGGTCCCCGCGCAGGGCATTCGCCTCACGCCACGCCATTACGCCTATTTGAAAATCTCTGAGGGCTGCAATAATCGCTGCTCCTTCTGCATCATTCCTTCGATGCGCGGCGATTTGGTGAGCCGGCCAGCGAGCGATGTGTTGCAGGAAGCCGAATTGCTGGTCAAAGCGGGCGTTAAAGAACTGCTCGTCATCTCACAGGATACCAGCGCCTACGGTGTCGATGTAAAATATGCGCCGAGTATGTGGCGTAACCGTGAAGTCGCCACGCGCATGGTGGATTTAGCCGAAGCGCTGGGTGAGCTCGGCGTCTGGGTACGCATGCATTATGTGTATCCCTATCCGAGCGTCGATAAACTCATGGCGCTGATGGCGTCGGGAAAAATCCTGCCCTATCTCGATATTCCGTTCCAGCATGCCTCGCCGAGCGTGCTCAAAGCGATGCGTCGCCCGGCCAATCAGGAAAAAACCGCGGCGAGCGTTGCCCGTTGGCGCAACGAAGTGCCGAACATCACGCTGCGCTCCACCTTCATCGTCGGCTTCCCCGGCGAGACGGAGGAGGACTTCCAATTTTTGCTCGATTGGCTTGAAGAAGTCGAACTCGACCGCATCGGCTGTTTCAAATACGAGGATGTCAAAGGCGCGTCGGCCAATAAACTCGAAAACCATGTGCCCCAAGAAGTAAAAGAAGAACGCTGGCACCGCTTTATGCAGGCGGCGCAAGTCATTTCCGAACGCAAGCTACAAAAGAAAATTGGCACCCGCCAGCGGGCGATTGTCGATGCGGTTGACGGTGGAAAACTCATCTGTCGTACGGCCGCCGATGCCCCTGAAATCGACGGAAACGCCATCGCGCCCGCCGAAAAAGGCATCCGTGTCGGCGACTTCGTCACGCTCGAAATCATCAACGCCGATGCCTATGACTTATACGGCATCGTCCGCCCGCAATTGCACTGAGGGTTCATGAAGCAAAAAAAAGAAGAATCGAACTGGGAAATGATCCGTTCATTTCTTGTCGCCGTCGCCATCGCGTTGGTGTTCCGTTCCGTTGCTTACGAGCCGTTTCATATCCCATCGGGCTCCATGCTCTCGACGCTCTATCAGGGCGATTATATTTTCGTGTCGAAACTTTCCTACGGCTACAGCCGCTACTCCTTTCCGCTTGGTGTTAAATTCTTCGAGGGCCGCAAATTCCATACGGCTCCCGAGCGTGGCGACATTGTTGTGTTCCGCCTGCCGACCAATCCGCGTATCGACTATATCAAGCGCGTTATCGGCATGCCGGGCGACACGGTTGAGGTACGCCATGGCAGGTTGAATATCAACGGCAAGCCGGTTGAGGTGACGCGCGACGGCGATGTCACGCTCACCATGAAGGGCGGGCAAACCAAGGCCATCGCCCGCTATCGGGAGACGTTACCGAACGGCGTGACGCACCTCATTCTTGACGAGGTGCATGAGGGACCGGCGGATAATACGCAAGTCTACCGCGTGCCTCATGGACATTATTTCATGATGGGTGACAACCGCGACAACTCGCAGGATAGCCGCTATCTCGATATCGTGGGGTTTGTGCCGGAGGAGAATCTCGTTGGCAAAGCAAAGCTCGTGCTGCTCTCCTTTAGTGGCGAGGTGCCCATCTGGAAATTCTGGCAATGGCCTGTTGCTTTCCGTTCCAGCCGCTGGTTTCTGGATATCGGATGACAAAAAAAATCGACAAGCTGGAGAAAAAAATCGGCTACGGTTTCCGTGACCGCGCACTTTTAGCAGCTGCACTCACCCACCGTTCGGTAAGCAAGGGCAACCCGGATGCCATCCACAACCAGCGCCTCGAATTCCTCGGCGACGCTGTGCTCGGCCTTGTCATCGCCGAATTGCTGTACGAACTTTATCCCAAGGAAGAAGAGGGGGATTTAAGCAAGCGTTTCGTAGGGCTCGTCAATGGCGAGGCGCTGGCCGAGATCGCACTGGGCTGGAAACTGGGCGATTACCTTGTGCTTTCGCCGGGCGAGGAAGACCAGGGCGGGCGAGAAAATGCCTCCAACCTCGAGGATGGTTGTGAAGCGCTGCTTGGTGCTATGTATCTCGATGGTGGTATCGATCCGGTCAAAAAACTCATCGATAAATTCTGGAAAAAACGCGCGAAAGCTGCCAAATCGCCACCGAAGGACCCCAAAACCACCTTGCAGGAATGGGCGCAAGGCTCCGGATTGCCGCTGCCCGAATACCGCGTGGTGAGCGCCGAAGGTCCCGCCCATGCGCCGCAATTCGTGATTGAAGTGCATGTGAACGGCATGAAGCCGGTGCAGGCCGAAGCCGGTAACAAAAAACTCGCCGAACGTTTGGCGGCAGAAAAAATGCTGAAGCAAGTGAAAAAAGCTTAAGCCTTCACCACATTCCGTTTGTCTTTGAGTTTGGCGGTGACGTTGCGCGTATCGACAACGAGCTTGCTCGCCTTCACCACTAACGCGTAATCGACCTTCGTATGGCCGGTGGTGATGACGACGGCGTCGTACTGCCTTAATTGTTTCTCGGTGAGCGCTACGGATTTTCTGCCGGTCAGTGTTTTATGTTCGCGCGTCGGCGGGATCACTGCGATCATGGGATCGTGGTAATCAACGGCTGCACCCGCGTTCAGTAACTTCTCAAATACAAATAGTGATGGCGATTCGCGCATATCGTCCACATCCTTTTTGTAGGCGATGCCGAGCACAAGAATTTTCGAGCCGTTGATACCTTTCTTCGCGCGTGCATCGAGCGCCTCGCGTAATTTCATGATGACGTAATCCGGCATGCGTTCGTTGATTTGCCCGGCGAGTTCTATAAACCGCGTCGGCTGCCCGTATTCGCGCGATTTCCACGTGAGATAAAACGGGTCGATGGGGATGCAGTGGCCGCCGACACCGGGACCGGG
>JANNSK010000058.1:0-2769 GCA_031402515.1 Alphaproteobacteria bacterium
GTGCCCGGCGGAAGTTCGCGCGGATTGCGCCTGCTGATAAGGCTGGTACGATCGCACCTCGAAGGTTTTCCGCTCTTCGAGCAGATATAGCATCTTGAACCGGCCGTGTTGCCAGCAAGACGTCGCGCTTCGGGTTCAGCACAAAGACACTAAACTCAATCTAAGCTGAAACCCGTAGTTTCTCTTCGCCGGGATCGAGCTCCCAGCGTGGCCAGAGGCGTTCGACCATTGCCAGCGGTGCTTGATTCACGCGTGCCAGAAATTCCCGGCATGCGGCGTGTAGCGCTTCTAGCGAAGGCTGGCAATAGGCATAGGTTACTTCTTCGCGCATCCATTTCCACAACCCTTCGATAGGATTCAAATCTGGACTGTAGCCGGGGAGCGGGATGATTTCGATGCCCAGTTCTTTAGCTTTATCCTGGGCCAGCTGAGCGCGATGAACCGGGGATCCATCCCAGATAATTGTGGGCTTGGGTTTGCCTTTGACCCATTCGGCCACTCGCACCAGAAATTCGGCGGTGTGTTCGCCGTTGCATTTGGGATAAGACCAGATCATGGCTTGGCCGTTCGTAAAATCGTACGCGCCGTACCAATTGATTTTGGCATGCAAGCCCGGCGTAGTCGAAGGCACACGCCAGACTTTGCCTTTAAAATGCCAGCCGCTACCCACGTCCATATCCTGATGCAAGTGTGCCTCGTCGATATAAATCAACGTGCGCTTACCTTCAATCATCTCCTGATACAACGTGCTGAATTGCGCCAGATACGCCAGCCGTTTGGCCGTGTTCGCCTTGGCCAAAATCTTCTTCGGCTTTTTCCACGACAGTCCCGCGCCGATGAGCCGCAGCCAAAGCGTGCTTTTGTGGCAGGACAAGGCCCACTTGAACGCCACGAGTTTCAGGATTTTGCGAACGGTCCAACGCTGGCCGGGAATCGCATGTTCGACCGGGCGCGTACTCGTAATCAGTTCGACGACCTGTCCGATCTGGTCGTCCGAAAAAGGGGAACGGTACCGCCGCTGCGCTGATAATGGAGCACCTGAGCGCCCAGCGCATTATACTTGCGCACCCAGTCCATGACGGTGATGCGATCACGGTTGGTTTTGGACGCATACGCCGTGGCACCGCCGCCATCGGAGGCGAGATGATACAGCGCCAGAAAGCGCTCGCGGCTGCGTGGATGAGCGGCCTTCACGGCCAGCGTAAAAAGATCGTCGAGCGTCTGATTCCATTTTGCCAGATCGGGCTTGAGCATCGCGGCATCTCCTGCCCCCCAGTATAGAATCGGCTCGCCCGGCCTCGAAAAATAGTGTTTTCAGATTAGATTGGGTTTAAGAGCCTCTAACAAAATGACTTATTTTTCTGACAACGATTGACGATTGTAAATGTGTTCGCGCAGATAAGGAGCGGAGCACATGGCTAAAGAAATACTGGATGACGGCTTATGGCAACTTATCGAACCCTTGATTCCATCGCCCAAGCGGCGACGGCGCAAATTCCCGGGGCGCAAGCCCTTGGACGTGCGGCGGGTTTTGACCGGCGTGATTTTCGTGCTCCGCACCGGCATTCCTTGGGAGGATCTGCCGCAAGAAATGGGTTGTGGTTCGGGCATGACCTGCTGGCGGCTTTTACGGCGGTGGCAGCGCGCCGGGGTATGGCAAAAAATCCACGAGAAGTTGCTGACACAGCTCAACAGCGCCGACAAGATCGATTTGTCTCGGGCCGTTGTGGACAGTTCATCTGTCCGCGCTGTATTCGGGGGAAAAAAACGGGTCCGAATCCCACCGATAGGCGAAAGGCAGGCAGCAAACATCATCTCATCACTGACGCGCAAGGAGTGCCCCTGGCCACAATCGTGACCGCCGCTAACAGGCACGATCTGACACAACTTCTTCCTTTGGTGGATGCCATACCCGCTATTGCAGGAAAAGTCGGCAGGCCACGTTGCAAACCGGACACTCTTCTGGGTGATCGCGGGTACGATTCCAACCCCCACCGCGACCAATTGCGGCAGCGTTTCATCGAACCCGTGATCGCTCGACGACGAACCGGACACGGCAGCGGATTGGGCGTGTTTCGGTGGGTTGTGGAACGTACTATTTCGTGGCTTCATCAATTTCGCCGCCTGAAAATTCGCTACGAGCGCCGTCCTGAAATTCACCAAGCTTTCTTAAACCTTGGCTGTTCACTAATCTGCTGGAACTTTTTGCGTGCACAGTAAAGTCATTTTGTTAGAGGCTCTAAGGAATCCATGAAGATGCGACAGCTTCTTTCCTACATCCTCGTGCTCGCCGCGCTCGTTCTTCCTAGCGCGGCAGGCAGCGGCGAAACCGATTCCGGCGAAAAGTCCGATCGTTTTATGACTATGGACTACGGTCCGTATCTCGCCACCAGCGTGCTCAGGGCCAAGATGAGGCCCGGCACGAAACACAGTTCCGACACACCCACGATGAAGGATCCGAACGTCCTCGCAAAAAAAGCCCTCGTCATTCACCTTAAAGGAAAGACGCCCGCGACAGTCTGCTTCGACACCGATTCGCTCGCGCTCGTCGCCGGATGGACCGGCGGTTTTCTTGATTTCAAAAACACGATGCTCAGCCGGCCCAAGGGTGATAACAACTGCACTCCGGACGGGCCGCTTTATTTCGAATCACACGGCGCCGGATGGGGCAAGCCCGACGATCTTTCAAACGGCCGCCCGACCTCGGCCCGCTACGACGGTTTATTTTTGAACGGCGACCGTGTGATCCTTTCGTACACTGTTGCCGAC
>JANNSK010000059.1:0-24358 GCA_031402515.1 Alphaproteobacteria bacterium
CAGCCAACAGCCAACAGCCAACAGCCAACAGCCAACAGCCAACAGCCAACAGCCAACAGCCAACAGCCAACAGCCAACAGCCAACAGCCAACAGCCAACAGCCAACAGCCAACAGCCAACAGCCAACAGGTCTTAGCTGTAAGCTGTGGGCTGTAAGCTCATGGCTACTATTATTATTGCGCAGCGAACTGCACGCCTGTAATAAGCTCACCAACGATGAGTGCTGTGCTGAAACCAACTGTCCAACCTGCTGTAAGTCACGATGCGATGGCCAATGCCATCCGCGCGCTGTCGATGGACGCGGTGGAGAAAGCCAAATCCGGCCATCCCGGCATGCCGATGGGGATGGCGGATGTTGCCACCGTGCTGTTTTCCGAATTCCTGCGCTACGATCCCAAGCATCCTGAATGGCCGGACCGCGACCGCTTTATTTTATCCGCCGGTCACGGCTCGATGCTGCAATACGCGCTTTTGTATCTCACCGGCTATCCGGGCATGACGATTGATGAAATCAAAAACTTCCGCCAGTGGGGTGCGAAAACCGCCGGCCACCCGGAATATGGCCATGCGGCAGGCATCGAAACCACCACCGGTCCGCTGGGGCAGGGGCTGGCGAATTCCGTGGGCTTTGCGATTGCCGAGCGGATGCTCGCTGCCGAATATGGCGAGAAGCTGGTGAATCACTATACGTATGTTATCGCCGGTGACGGTTGCCTGATGGAAGGTATTAGTTTGGAAGCGGCATCGCTCGCCGGGCACCTCAAGCTCAACAAACTTATCGTATTGTTCGACGATAATAGCATTTCGATTGACGGCCCGACCTCGCTCGCTGTGTCGGACGATCACTGCAAGCGTTTCGAGTCGCAAGGCTGGGCCACGCAGAAAATCGATGGGCATGACGCAAAGGCCATTCGTGAAGCGATTAAAAAGGCACAGAAGAGTGATAAGCCGTCGCTCATCGCCTGCAAAACGACGATTGCCAAAGGCGCGCCCACCAAGGCTGGCACGGCATCGAGCCACGGTTCACCACTCGGTGCGCAGGAAATCGAAGGCGCGCGTAAGAACCTCGACTGGCCACATGCGCCGTTTGAAATTCCGTCGGAGATTCTGGATGCATGGCGGGCCGTGGCTTCCGAACGTGCCAAAGAATATGCGGCGTGGGAGAAACGTTTCAACGCATCCGACAAGCGCGGGGATTTCGAAAAACGTATCAGCGGTGATTTGGGCGCGGGGTGGATTGAAGCCATTAAGAAATTGAAAGAATCATTGGCGCTGGCACAGCCAAAAGAGGCGACACGTCAATCGTCGCAGAATGTGCTTGAGGCCATCGTGCCTACGCTGCCGCAACTTGTGGGAGGTTCGGCAGATTTGACCGGCTCGAACAATACGAAAACGAAACCAATGAAGCCAATTACCGCGGAGGATTTCTCTGGCCGCTATATCTATTATGGCGTGCGCGAGCATGGGATGGCGGCGGCGATGAATGGCCTCGCCCTGCATGGCGGATTTATTCCATACGGCGGCACGTTCCTTATTTTTACCGACTATTGCCGGCCGGCGATTCGCCTCTCCGCACTCATGCAGCAACGGGCGATTTATGTGATGACGCATGACTCGATCGGTTTGGGCGAGGACGGCCCAACGCACCAACCAGTCGAGCAACTGGCATCGCTGCGGGCGATTCCAAATTTGAATGTGTTCCGCCCGTGCGATTCGACTGAAACTGCCGAGTGCTGGCAGCTTGCTATCGCGTCGGAGAAAACTCCATCCATCCTCGCGCTGACGCGTCAGGCGCTGCCGCATCTGCGCAAAGAATTCGTTGCCGAGAATAAATGTGCCAAGGGTGGTTATATATTGCGTAAAGCCAGTGCGGTGCCAAAAGTGGTGCTGATTGGTACCGGTTCGGAAGTACATCTCTGCGTTGAGGCGCAAGTGGCGCTTGAGGCCAAAGGAATTCCGACCCAAGTGGTGTCGATGCCGTGCGTGGAACTGTTCGAGCAGCAATCTGCCGGTTATCGCGCCGAAATGCTGGGGCCGGAAGGTACGCGTCGCGTCGTCTGCGAAGCGGCGATTGGTTTCGGCTGGGAAAAATGGCTGGGCGCCGATGGCGTATTCGTTGGCATGACCGGATTCGGTGCATCGGCTCCGGCGGAAGTGCTTTATAAACAATTCGGCATCACGGTGGATGCCATCGTGAAGGCCGCTACCCTTTAGCTCGTCACCTCCGCAAAGGCGGGAATCATTCACCGACGCCGTCATGCTCGCACTTGTTGCGAGCATCCACACTGAGATGGATCCTCGGGATGAGCCCGAGGATGACGGAGTCTGGAGAATGACGTTTTTTATTGTTTCGGCGCCGAGTCACGCTATAACCCGCCCATGACCATCAAAATAGGCATTAACGGACTCGGGCGCATTGGCCGCAGCGTTGCGCGCGCGATTATTGAAGAAAGTTATAGGGATATCGAGCTGGTCGCGGCCAATGGCCCGGCATCGAACGAGACCCACGCGCATCTGCTGCAATATGATTCGGTGCATGGGCGCTTCAAAAACAAGATTACGTACGATGCGAATTCCATCGATATGGGGCGCGGGAAAATCAAAATCACCCATTCGCGCGAACCGAAAGAAGTGAACTGGAAAAAACTCGGTGTCGATATTGTCCTCGAATGCACCGGCGCGTTTAATAGCAAAAATGGCGCGGCTATTCACCTCAAACAGGGCGCCAAGCGCGTGCTGATTTCGGCGCCTGCGGGGGATGATTGCCCGACCTTCGTGTTCGGGGTGAATGACCGCAAACTCAAAGCGACGGACAAGGTGATTTCGATTGGTTCCTGCACCACGAACTGTTTAGCGCCGGTGGCGAAAATTATTGCCGACGCGTTCGGGATTGATTCGGGCTACATGACCACGGTTCATGCCTATACGGGCGACCAGAATCTTGTCGACGGTTCGCACAAGGACTTACGCCGTGGCCGTGCGGCGGGCGCATCCATGGTGCCTACGAAAACCGGTGCGGCAAAGGCGATTGGCCTCGTGCTGCCGGAGTTGGCCGGAAAATTAAGTGGTACGGCGATTCGGGTGCCGGTGCCGAACGTATCGATGATCGACCTCACCGTGATCACCAAAAAGAAAGTGACGAAAGAAGCGGTGAATGCTGCTTTCGTCAAAGCATCGAAAGGCGCCATGAAGGGCGTGCTGAAAGTGAGCGACGACCTGCTGGTTTCCATCGATTTCAACCACGACAATGCTAGCGCGATTGTCGATCTTACCGGCACGGCGGTGGTGGGCAATAACCTCCTGCGTGTCGCCGCATGGTACGACAATGAGTGGGGTTTTTCCTGCCGTATGTTAGATATGGTTAGGAAAGTTGCGGCATCTCGCGCTTGATTCGCCGCCAATCTCCTTTATAGCTCTCCCATGGCTGCTTCATTGCCAACGTTAGAAACACTCGACGTTGCCGGTAAAACGGTGCTGGTGCGGCTTGACCTGAATGTGCCCATGCAGCGTGGGCGGGTGACCGACGCCACGCGCATCATCCGCATCATGCCCACCTTACAATATCTCATTGAGCGCCATGCGAAGGTGGTGATTCTCTCGCATCTGGGCCGCCCAACAGGATTCGATCCCGGCTTGTCGTTGGCGCCGCTGGTTGATGCATTGTCGGAAGCGTTGTGGGACAGGCCAGTGAAATTCTCGCCCGATTGCGTGGGTACTACCGCCAAGCTTGCCGTTGAGGGTGCGAGCGAAGGCGATATTATTTTGATGGAGAATTTGCGCTTCCATGCGGGCGAAGAAGCGGGCGATGCGGCATTTGCCGCCGCGATGGCCGAACTTGGCGACGTGTATGTGAACGATGCTTTCTCGTGTTCGCACCGCGCGCACGCATCCATCGTCGGTATCCCGAAACATTTGCCCTCCGCCGCCGGTCGCCTGATGCAGGAGGAAATGATCGCGCTGAATACAGTGCTGACCGAGCCCAAACGCCCGCTGACGGCGATTGTCGGCGGCTCGAAGGTTTCAAGCAAGCTCGCGCTGCTGGGTAATCTGGTGGCGAAGGTGGATCACCTCGTGATCGGCGGGGCGATGGCCAATACGTTCTTGGCGGCGCAGGGGCTGGAAGTCGGCACCTCGCTGGTCGAGAAAGAAATGGTGAAAACAGCGAAGGATATTCTGAAGCAGGCCGATGGCAATGGCTGCAAGCTCGTGCTGCCGGTCGATGTGGTGGTGGCGGCGAAACTCTCGGCAAATTGTGCGAGCAAGGTGGTCGCGGTGGATGCGATTCCGAAAAATGAAATGATTCTCGATGTTGGTCCGCGTTCGCTACGGTTGATTGAGGATGTGATTCTGGCCAGCAAAACGCTGCTGTGGAATGGCCCCGTGGGTGCATTTGAAACCGCGCCGTTCGATGCGACCACGGTGCAGGTTGCACGGATGATTGCATCGGCCACACGTACGGGCACACTCCATTCCGTCGCTGGTGGTGGCGATACGATGGCCGCACTTGCCCATGCGGGATTGAGCGGCGAGCTTAGTTACCTCTCCACCGCAGGCGGCGCATTCCTCGAATGGCTCGAAGGTAAAGAATTGCCCGGCATCACCGCGCTCATGAACCAAGCTAATGCAAAGCGTAAACGGGCTTGAGCAAGCGCGCGCGGCGCTCGTTGCCGGTGCGCGGGAATTTATATCCCCACCTTATGCCGCGTGCCATGCCGGAGTCGGTTACTACGTCGCGCTTATCGAACAATTGCATGCCGAATTTCCGGATGCGGATTTCACTTTCACCGTCTGTTGCGGAGATGATCCCGCCATCGCCCATGACGCGCTGCGGCTGGGATTGACATCGATTGTGTTTGAAGGGCCGCCCGCCATGCAGGAGAAACTGGCGGCGATTGCACAAGGGTTGGGGGCTGTTGTACTGTCATCCTGAGCAACGCGAAGGATCTCCCGACGCATTTAACGGGATTCTTCGCTTCGCTCAGAATGACAGCCTAGCTTAACTATTGACGATTTCCCTTCGGCGGCTTACCAGTTTTTAGGATATTCAACGTTAAGGAGTGTATCATGAAGAAGTTCCAACTCACTGCATTGATGATGTTAGCCGCCCTGCTTGCCGCCTGCAATACGGTCGAAGGCGTTGGTCAGGACATTAAAGGCGCTGGCACTGCCATCGAGAAAAGCGCGAAATAAACATGGCGTTTTCCCCAGCAGTTAAAAACATCCTCTCCTGGTACGAAGCGGATAGCGACAAGACCAAGGCGAATTTGTCGCGCATGCTCATGCATGGGAAACTCGGTGGCACCGGTAAAATGGTGATTCTGCCGGTGGACCAAGGGTTCGAGCATGGTCCGGCGCGTTCGTTCGCGGCGAATCCGGCGGCGTATGATCCGCACTACCATTTCCAACTGGCGATCGAGGCGGGCTTGAATGCCTATGCGGCGCCACTCGGGATGATCGAGGCGGGTGTCGAAACCTTCAAAGGCAAGCTACCGCTGATCTTAAAAATCAACAGTAACAATTCACTGGTGCCGAAAGATGCGGTGCCGGATCAAGCCGTCACCGCCAGTGTGAAGGATGCGATTCGACTCGGTTGTGCAGCCGTTGGCTTCACGATTTATCCCGGCTCGGGTGCTGCCTACGACATGATGGAAGAGATCCGTGGTATTGCGGAGGAAGCGAAGGCAGCGGGGCTTGCCGTTGTTATCTGGTCCTATCCGCGTGGCGCGGGTTTGAGCAAGGACGGTGAGACAGCGATTGATGTAACTGCCTATGCAGCACATATTGCCGCGTTGCTCGGTGCGCATGTGATCAAGGTGAAACCGCCGACGGCGCATATCGAGCAGACGGAAGCCAAAAAAGTGTACGAGTCGGAAAAAATTCCGGTGAGCACGCTCGCCGAGCGTATCGCGCATATCAAGCAAACCACGTTTGGTGGACGTCGCATCGTGATTTTCTCCGGCGGCGGTGCGAAATCAACCGCGGAAGTACTTGCCGAAGTGCAGGCTATTGCCGATGGTGGTGGCGATGGTTCCATCATGGGCCGCAATAGTTTCCAGCGCCCAAAGGCGGAAGCGCTGAAGCTGCTTGATGATGTCGTCGGCATTTATGCCAAAGCGGTGAAAAAAAGCCAGGCGGCGTAGGTATTCACCGCCCATGCCCTCTCCCAAAATTCGTATAGACGAATTTTGACCTCTCCCGGTGGGAGAGGGTTATCCGCTCGCGCGGATTGGCAGAAAGAAGTGAGGATTTGAGGCTTGCTTACCTCTCCCACCGGGAGAGGTCAAAATCCACATCGTGGATTTTGGGAGAGGGCATTTCGGGTGAGGGCTTTTTCATATTGACGATTTGAACAATGACGAAGTTACTGACTTGAGGTATTGAATCACCATGACCAGCGAAACCTACCCCTGCCGATTATATCTCGTTTCTCCTGCGAAGTTTGTGTTGAGTGAGTTCGCACCACGACTTGAAGAAGCGCTTGCCGCGGGTGACGTCGGCGCGTTCCAGTTGCGGCTGAAGGATGTGCCGGATGCGGATATTATCGCTGCGACGGAGAAACTCCTGCCTATCACGCATACGGCAAAGGTGGCGTTCATCCTCAATGACCGGGTGGATTTGGCGCGGCAGTTGGGAGTGGATGGCGTGCATCTCGGTCAGGAAGATATGAAAGTGGAGGAGGCGCGCGATCGGCTCGGCGATGCGATGGTGATCGGCGCCAGCTGCCACGATTCGCGCCACCTTGCGATGGAAGCAGGCGAGGACGGGGCGGATTATGTGGCCTTCGGCGCGTTTTATCCCACGACATCCAAATCGCCGGAGAAGCTAGCGAAATACGGCACGCCGACGGCGGAATTATTGCAGGACTGGTCGACCTACACCACGGTGCCATCGGTAGCGATTGGTGGGATTACACCGGAGAATTGCGGGCCATTGGTGGCTGCTGGGGCGGATTTCGTGGCGGCAATTACGTCTGTATGGAGCCATCCGGACGGGGCGGCAAAGGCGGTTGAGGCGTTTAATCTGGCGATTAAAGAGGGCCTAAAGGCCGTTGTTAGTTGTTAGTTGCTGGTTGTTAGTTATTCCAACAACCAGCAACCAATAACCAACAACGTACCGCTTGCCACCCGCCCAAACCCTTGCTATACGCGCGGCCTAACGCAAGGAGTCGTATATGAGAGTCGATGGTTCAGCGGTGCGCGCCGGGATGGTGGTGGAATATGAAAACAAGCTGTGGCTGGTGGTGAAGCACGAAATCCGTACGCCGGGCAATTTGCGCTCGTTCAACCAGGTCGAATTCAAGGACATCAAGACCGGCACCAAATACAACACGCGCCTGCGCGCAGGCGAAGCGCTCGACCGGGTGAGCCTCGACCAGCGCGATTTCCAGTTCCTCTATAAGGACGGCGAACACCTGACATTCATGGATCAGGAAAACTTCGAGCAAATCCATATCGACGTTGAGTTGCTCGGCGACCGCGCATTGTTTTTGCAGGACGGCATGGTAGTTTCGGTCGAATTATACGAAGGCAAGCCGATTGGGGTCAGCCTTCCGGAAACCGTGATTCTTGAAATCGTTGAAGCCGACCCGGTGGTCAAAGGCCAAACAGCAAGCTCATCCTACAAGCCAGCGAAACTCTCAAACGGTCTGCGCGTGCTGGTGCCGCCATTCCTTAGCTCCGGCGAGAAGATCGTGGTGAATACGGAAGAGCTGACGTATATCGAGCGGGCGAAATAAGCCTACAGCCTACAATAAAGAAGACCCTAGCTGTAAGCTGTTGGCTCCCTAAGCCGCTTCTTTAAGCAGCGTCTGCAATTTACCAAACACATGCTGGTTGGCGGCGACGATGCTGCCGCGCTCCTGGGATTCCAGTCCGCCTTCAATCGCGCCGACGGAACCGCCCGCTTCGCGGACGATGAGGGCACCGGCGGCCATGTCCCACGCGCTTAAACGATGATACCAGGTGCCGTCCAGCCGTCCGGCGGCGACGTAAGCAAGGTCGAGCGCGGCGGAGCCGGAGCAGCGCACAATCGCACCGAAATCAACGGCGCGTTGCAGCATGTCGAGCTTTACGTTGCCCTCGCGCCATTTGCGCGGGGAGGAGGTGGAGAGGAGGTAATCCTCCTTACGCTCCGACACGCGCAGGCGCATGTTTTTCATGAAGGCGCCGTTGTTGCGTTCGGCAGCGAAGAGCTCGTCGTGGATGGGGTCGTACACCACGCCGACTTCGCTTTCCCACTCGCCCTTGTCGTTCAGTTTTTGCCAGGCGATGGAAATCGAGATGTAGGGGATGGCGTGGATAAAATTTGTGGTGCCGTCGATGGGGTCGATGACGAAGCGGTTTTTTTTGTCCTCACCCTCAATGATTCCGGATTCCTCGGTGAGGAAGGAGTATTTCGGGCGGGCATGTTGTAATTCCTCAACGAGGATTTTCTCGGTGCGCAAGTCGGCGTTGGTGACGAAGTTCTGTGCGCCTTTTTTGGAAACCTGAAGTTTATCGACTTCGCCGAAATCGCGCACAACGCCGCGCGCCGCTTTGTGGACGGCCTTGGTGATGACGTTTAATGTCGGTGAACTCAGCATCGCGTGCTCATAAAGGATGAGGGCGGCGGGGGCAAGGTTTTAGTCGCCAGTCTTCAGTAATCAGTAAGTTCACCCTCACCCAGCAAAACCTTAGCGCTTCAGCGCTTAGGTTTTGCTGGGTGAGGGGGCTCTTTCCATTCTTAACTTGCCTCCTTACGGATAGCTTTGATACAACCCGAGGCTAACCGTTGGTTACAAAAATAATGTTCCCACCTCGCCACGTGTTCCGCCTATCCATGTGCCTACTGCTCTTGGGCAGTACGTGCCTTACTGCGCCTGTAGCCCGTGCGCGACAACTGGTGCCGGACAAACCCAGTATCGAAGTGAATCTTGATGCGTTGCAGGGGCTTACCCAAGCACCACCGCCGGTTTATTACGCGCCATCGTCGCCACCCGCACCGGTTTATACGCCGCCGTTGCAACCCGCCTATACATCTCCACCGGTCCCAATGCCTGCGCCGGTACCATTTAGCGCCCCCGTACCTGCGATACGTCAGGTGCCGGTCGAGCAGCCCGCTGCGGTGGTGGCGCCGCGCCAGGTTCCGGTGGAGCAAGCCGTTGCTCCCGTAGCAGCGCCGAGAGAAAAGCGTCAGCTGCCGGTCGAACAGCCCGCCCGGGCGAAGCCGAAAGCCAAAGCAGCGCCGAAACCAAAGCAAGCCTCTGCGCCGGAGCCTGTTTTGGCACCCGTGCCGGAACCGATACCTGAACCGATACCTGAACCGATACCACCGGTAACGCCGCCAGCGGTACAACCGACACCGTCTCCACAACCTGTCGTCCCACCGCCTGCGATGCCGGAGATCGAACCGCCGCTTGCACCATTACCGCCAGTGACACCGCCCGCGCCGATCCCCGTGCCTGTTCCGGCACCTGTATCTGCACCGCAACCGGCTCCGGTAGAGTATGATGTGCCGAAGGTTTCGCCTGGCGTGCCTGTCATCCCGTTGCCGACCGTGCATCCGTTGAAGCCAGTAGCGCCGGAAGATTTACCGCTACCCACGCCTCCTAAAAAACGGGTGGAATTGCAGCAAGTGAACCCGTTGAAGCCAGTCACACCGCAGGACTTACCGCCGCCGGTGACGACCAAGCCGTTGCCTGTCGCTGATTTGCCACCGGTGAATCCGTTGCCGGCGATTGCACCTGCCGAATTGCCGCCAGCACCTACACCGAAGCCGGTCGTGGTGCAGCCGAACAGAGCGGCGATGCCAAGAATCCCGCCATCGCAACCGGTGGCGCCGGACGTGAATAGTCTCGATTTCTCCAAATTCCCGGCAGAGCCGAGAGTGAAAGCCGCGCCGTTGATGGTGCCGGTGAACAAAGCGCCGCCGCCGTTGCCGCCTTCGGTGCTCGAGCGTGTCGGCGTGTCATCCGTGCCAGTTAAGGAAGGGGTGCAGAGCGACACGACGAGAATCACAACACCGGATGCGGCCAAACCGCCAGCGGCCGCCCTGCCAAAAATCGAGAAGGAAATCGAGCCCTTGCCGCTGCCCGAATTACCGGCAGTTCCTGCTGCTCCGGCAGTGAAAGAAACAACAAAACCATCGGCGGTTGTGACAGAAAAATTGCCGCCGTCTGAATTGCCGCCGATGCCTGTCGCGCCGATTAAGCTGAAGTCGGGCGAAATCGGCGCGCTTCCGAAACTCGATACGAAAATGCTGCAACCGCTGGCGCCCGCGCAGCCGATGAAGCCGTCCGCCGAGTTGCCGCCCTTGCCTGACCTCGAGCCGCTGCCGGAGCTTGATGCAAAACCCGGCTTGCCGTCGCTGACCGCACTCACCGGCGAGAAACAAAGAACGTCGATGGACATTGTGCAGCCGAAGGACGGTATCACGGCAAAATCGATTGCCGCCCCCGCGGGCGCCAAAACCGCGCCAGAGGCGGCGGCGAAGGTGCCACCCTCATTGCCGCCTACTGAAGGGCCGGTGGTTACGCGTGGAGATGCTGCCGCACCTGCACCATCCTCGATACAGAAGGGTGTGAAGGTCACAGGTGAGCCTAAGCTAGTGCCACCGCCTTTGCCACCGATCTCTGCTGAATTACTGACGTTGGAGCCAAAAAAAGAGGCGGTGCCAAAAATTGAAGCACTGAAAAAAGAAGAGGTAAAAAAGGAAGCGCCGAAGAAACTTGAGGTGACAAAAGATCTCGAGCCGGAAGAGTCACTGCCGCCATCCGCTTTGCCGCCATTGCCAGCGCCTGCGCCGACGCCAAAGACCGTGGTTGTGACACCGCCTGCTGCTACCACGCTGCCTGCGGTCAAAGCGCCTCCTTCTCTAGCGCCGCCGCCTGTTGTAGCACCTGCGCTGAATCCGCAACCGTCGGGCGGGGAATCAAGCCGTGTGGTCTTCCCGAAAGATATGACCGATCTGTCCGACGCGGCGAAAGGTGAACTCACTGCCCTTGCCGATAAGGTAAAGAAATCGCAAGGGACGGTGCGGGTGGTGGGCTATGCATCGGGAAATGCGGATCAGGCCTCGGTGGCGCGGCGGGTGTCGCTATCACGTGCGCTTGCCGTTCGTGCATTCCTGATCGAGAAGGGCGTCAACCGCCTGTCGATCAACGTGCAGGCGCTGGGCAACCAGGTGCCCTCTGGCGATGCCGATCGGGCGGATGTGTTTGTGAAATAGTGCTAGTCACTAGTGCTAGTCGCTAGTTGATATTCTTTCTAGCACTAGTGACTAGCACTTCGTGAAGTTTAACCCAACTTTAGATCGTACATGATGTCGCAGCGGCAATAGCGGGATTTTTCGGCAGCACTCATTTCGACCTCAACGAAGCCCTCGCTGCGATAAAGTGCGTTGGCAGGTGCTAGTTTGGTACTGGTAAAGATGCGTAGTTTCTTGTGACCGTGCTGCTGAGCACGCGCAATGCAATGGCGTAGTAAGGCGCGAGCTACTCCTTTGCCGCGGGCAGTTTCATCGACACCAAGTTTACTGAATTCGAACATGTCGTTCTTTAGCATAATCAACGCGCAGGTGCCCACCACCTCGCCATCGAGCGCGGCGAACCAGACCTCACCGCCATTGTCGATGATCATTTTTTTCGGGTTGGTGAGCACCTGATCGTCGAACGGTTCGACGGTAAAATATTCATGAATCCATGCGCGGTTGAGGCGGTCAAAAAGAGGGGAACGTTTTTTCGAATAGGGAACAATCGTTACGCGATTTGTTGCCTGCTGTAGATCGTTGCGCAGCTTACCGCTCGCTACACCGTCTTCGATTTTTTGTAATGTGTTCAAAAGCGGCATGGCATCCTCCCCTAAAAGTTTGTCGATGACGTTACGAATGATGTTCCAGCTTGGTTCAATGAGCGCAACGAGTTTGCGGCCTTTTTCAGTGAGCCGCATATGGCTTTTGCGGCGATCGCTCTTACTGTTCTCAATTTTTATCAGGCCAGTTTTGACGAGCGCAGCCGCTTTCTGACTTACGGCCGCTTGACTGATGCCGAGATGTTTGGCCATCGTGCCGATATCTGCTGTGTCGTGCGTTGTGAGGTAATGAACGAGCGGGAAATTGCCGGGGTCGAAATCGATATGTTGCGAGCCGTAAAAATATGCCATTTCTTGATAGAGCGAATCACTCAGGCGCTTGAAGCGGCTGCCCAAGCTTAGTAATCCCAGTTCAGCGATATGGTCGGTCGATGACATGGATAAGGACTTATATAAGTTCTTATGGTTTGTCAACTACTCCGTAAACTGTAACTCCGAAAGCCGTTTGTAGAGCGGGCTGGAGTCGAGAAGTTGTGCGTGGGTGCCGACTTCCTCGACGCGACCTTCATTGAGCACGATGATGCGGTCGGCATTGACCACCGTAGCGAGGCGATGGGCGATGACGAGCGTTGTGCGATCTTTCATCACGGTTTCGAGCGCGTGCTGGATGGCGGTTTCGTTTTCGGCGTCGAGTGCTGATGTGGCTTCATCGAGCAGCATCAGCGACGGGTCGCGGATAATGGCGCGGGCGATGGCGACGCGCTGGCGCTGACCGCCTGACAGGCGCACGCCTTTTTCGCCGAGATAGGTGTCGAATCCCTCAGGCAAATCCTCGACGAAGGAAAGTGCGGAGGCGGATTCGGTAGCACGGAGGACTTCGCTGTCGGTGGCATCCGGTTTGCCACAGCGGATATTCTCCCAGACATTGGTGGAGAAAATCACCGGCTCCTGCGGCACGATGCCGATCATTTTGCGCCATTCGCGCGGGTGCAGCGTGCGCAGGTCATGTCCGTCGATGCGGATGATGCCGAACTGCGGATCATAAAATCGCAGCAGCAGCTGGAAGATGGTGGTCTTGCCCGCGCCGGACGGGCCGACGATGGCGACGGTTTCGCCCGGCTCAATGCGGAACGAGACATTGGTGAGCGCCGGTTGCTCGAGCCTGCTCGGATAATGGAAGGTGATATGCTCGAAGGAGAGGCGTCCCTGCGGCGGGCGCACGAAGCGGAACGGCTCCGGCGGGATGTCGATGGCGGATTCGAGTTGCATGGTTTCCATCAGCCGCTCGGTGGCGCCTGCGGCGCGCTGCAATTCGCCGATGACGTCGCTGATGGCGCCCAGCGCGCCGGCGACGACGACGGCGTAAAAAATAAAGGCGGAAAGGTCGCCAGGGCTCATTCGACCGGCGATGACATCCTGCCCGCCGATATAAAGCACCGAGGTAATCGCGCCGAAAATAAGGGCGATAACGAGGGCAGTGAGCAAGGCGCGCGTGCGGATGCGCGATAGCGCGGCGCGCAGTGTATCTTCGACCAGTGAACCGAAGCGACGCTCTTCCGCTTCCTCGAGCGCCATGGCGTGGACAGTGCGGATGGCGGAAAGCGCTTCCTCGGCGGCGGAGGAAACATCGGCGACTTTATTTTGCGTGGCGCGCGAGAGTTTGCGTACCCTTTTGCCCAGAATGATAATGGGCAGGATGACGATGGGCAGCATCATCAGCACATATTCAGAGAGGCGCATGCTGGTGATGGAAAGCATGACGCTGCCGCCGATAAACAGCAGTGTGTTGCGCAGGAATACCGATACCGAGGAGCCGACCACGGTTTGCAGTAGCGTGGTGTCGGTCGTGATGCGCGAGAGGAGGTCGCCGGTGCGCGTGGTTTCAAAAAAAGCGGTGTGCATGGAGAGGATTTTGGCGAAGACGTCGCGGCGGATGTCGGCCACCACGCGCTCACCAATCCAGGAGACGAGCAGGTAGCGGGCGTAGGTGGCTGCTGCGAGCAGCAGCACCACGCCGAGCAGCATCACATAGCCGCGGCCCAGCAGTTCGGGATTACCCTTGGCAATGCCTTCGTCGATCAAATGGCGCAGCGCCGCGCCGATACCGAGTACGCCGGATGATGTTACCAGCAGCGCCACCGTCGCCCAGATAACTTGCCTGCGATACGGTGCGAGATAGCGCGCAAGATAGCGCAGGTTGGTCAGTTTGCCTTTGGCGGGGAGTTCGGTGGTGGTCATACACTCCCCCTTTCTTTAGCTCCCCCCTTGAGGGGGAGTCGACGCGCTCCTTCAGCGCGTCGGTGGGGGAATGGGTAGTGAAGAATACCCCCCACGGATTTGCAAGAGCAAATCCCGCTCCCCCTCAGGGGGGGAGCTAAGTCTGAGCAAGCGGCCAGCGTACTCATAGCACCGCCTCGGCGCCGCAGTGGGCGAGGTCGCGGCGGAGGATTTCGTATAACGTACTGCCGTCGGGCAAGGTCCAACCTTGGTCGTTTTGTGAGTAGCTGAAATGCAGCCCACCCGAGAGCGGCGATGCCAGCCATATCTGGCGCGATGGACCATGCTTGCTGACGATGAACTGCTTGCCTTCCGAAGTGGTAATAGAAAGCACGCCTTCTTCGAGCTCCAGCTCATCGATATCGCCGCGCTCGTAGGCGTCCTCAAGCTGGTCGAAGCAATGCATCAGCGTGGCATTGGCGATGGCGTTAAAGTGGGTTTCATCGAGCATGCCTGAACTCCTAGCATCTCATCCATTAGAACTCAAACTATCCTATAGAGAGAGGTTTCTTTGACGCCACCTGTAAACTCGGCTAGAGAGGCTGGCCCATGTCGATATTTAAACGCAGTAAGCGTAAAAAAGCGGCGCCACGCAAGCGGCGGCATAAATTCCGCCTGCCCAATGAGGAGAATCGCCGCTGGATGAAATTCACCCGGCTCGGCATGACGATGTTCATCCTCGGCGGCATCCTGCTGGTCTATATCGCCGCCAACCTGCCCGACATTCACAAACTCGAAACGGTGAAGAAGGAGCAGGCGATCACGGTCGAAACCGCAGACGGCCATATCATTGCCACATATGGCGACGTCTACGGCGCGTACATTCCGTACAACAAGCTACCCACGGCGCTGGTGCAGGCGGTGATGGCGACCGAAGACCGCCGGTTCTTCGTGCATCATGGGGTGGATTTCTTGGGTATCGCGCGAGCGATGGTGGCCAATATCGCCGCGGGCAAGGTAGTGCAGGGCGGATCGACCATCACCCAGCAGGTAGCAAAAAACGTATTCCTCACGCCGCGCCGTTCGATTGAACGCAAGCTGCAGGAGATGCTCATCGCCTTCTGGCTGGAGGGCCGCTACTCCAAGCAGGAGATCCTGGCGATTTACCTGAACCGCGTCTATTTGGGCGGCGGCACGTTTGGGGTTGAGGCGGCCTCGAAGCGCTATTTCAACAAACCGGCGACCGAACTCACCCTGCTTGAATCGGCGATGATGGCGGGGCTGCTCAAGGCGCCGTCGCATTACTCGCCGACAGCCAATGTCGAACGGGCAAAAGCGCGGGCGACGGTGGTGCTCGGTAAAATGGTCGATGCTGGATACATCAAGCCGAAAGAGGTAACGGCGGCGCTTGCCACCTTCAAGAAAGACGAGTTGCGGAGCGTTGAGGGCAACGCCGCGCGCTACTTCACCGATTGGGTGGTCGATGATTTGCAGAATTACATTGGCGGCATCGAGGATGATCTGGTCGTCACGACGACGCTCGATAGTAAACTCGAAGGCTACGCGCGCGACGCGGTGGAGAATGTCGTCGCCACCGAGGGGCCGAAGAAAAAAGTTACCCAAGGCGCGCTGGTGGCCATGACGCCCGACGGTGCGGTCAAGGCGATGATCGGCGGTGTCTCCTACAGCAAGAGCCAGTATAACCGGGCGGCGCAGGCCAAGCGCCAGCCGGGCTCGGTGTTCAAGTTGTTCGTCTATCTCGCCGCACTCGAGGCGGGTTACACACCGATGAGTACGGTCGTCGACGCGCCGGTGATTATCGAGGCAGCGGGTGCGCGGCAATGGTCGCCGGATAACTTTACCGGTGATTATCAGGGCGAGTTGCCGATGGTAGATGCGCTGCGTCTGTCGCTCAACACGGTGTCGGTGCGTTTGAGCCAGTATGCGGGTATCGATCGTGTGGCCAATATGGCGATGCGCCTTGGTATTCCGGATGTGCCTGCCTATTCATCCATCGCGCTCGGCGCGGTGGAGGCGACGCTGGTGGAGTTAACCGGCGCTTTCGCGCATTTGCCCAACGAGGGGAATAAGGTGGTGCCGTATGGCATCCTGGCCATTAAAACGACCAAGGGTCAGGAAATTTATAAGCGCGAGACGCAGATCACAGAGCCGGTGCTCGCTTCCGGCACGGTTCAGATGATGAACTACATGCTGCTGCGCGTGGTGCAGGCGGGAACCGGCACGCGCGCGGCGATTGGCCGTCCCGCTGCGGGAAAAACCGGCACCAGCTCGGATTACAAGGATGCGTGGTTCATCGGTTTCACGCCGCAGCTCGTTACTGGTACGTGGGTAGGTAACGACAACAACGCAAAAATGGCGAAGGTTACTGGTGGCAATATGCCAGCGCAGATCTGGCACGACTTCATGATCAAGGCGATGCAGGGCGTTCCTGTCAAAAATATTCCATCGAGCGAAGGTTCGAGCGAGGGATTGCTGCCGTGGTTATTTGGTGGCAATAGCAGCACGGAAACGCCGACCGAAGGGGAAGAAGCTACTTCGGCGCCCGAGGAAATTCCCTCCGGCATGCAGGACTCCGGGCAACCGCAACAAGACATGCCGATCGAAGTGATCCATCAGCGGCCTGTTGGCCTGCCATGGCAGCAGGCCGAGCAGCCCGCGCCACCATCCCCCTCTGAGCAAAAATCCGACGATGTGCTGACGCCGTCCTTCTGGGACAAGCTGATGAAGCAGGTGCCCAAGCAGCTCAAGAACGTGAAAGTCGAGCACGAATATCCGGGTGATGAAAAACGGCGTTGATTTTGACTCGTCATTGCGCGGGCTTCAGCCCGAAGCAATCCAGCCATCGTGCCGAAGGCGCGACCGTAGTCATATGCGCCATAGACATGGCGCGCTGGATTGCTTCGGGCTGAAGCCCTCGCAATGACGCAGTCTTTATTCTTGCCTTAATCACTTTTAATCAGTATGATTAAATCTGATTAACGGAGGATTTTATGGAAACTAAAACCAGAGTCATCACCGCCCACGTGCCGCTGCCGCTGGCTAAAAAAATTGATAAAATGGCGGAGCAAATGGACCGTCCGCGCGGCTGGATTATCAAGCAAGCGTTGGCGCAATGGATCGATGATGAGGAATATAAATATCAGGGCACACTTAAAGCGCTGGCAGAAATCGATGCAGGCAAAGGTATTCCGCATGAGGAGATAGAGGCGTGGGTGAAAACACTGGGCAAAAAGAAGTAGTGCTATGAAACTGATCTGGGCTCCAAGCGCTAGAAGCGACCTTGTGCGGCTCCACGATTTCCTTGCTTATGATAATCCACAGGCTGCTGAGAAGCGAATACGCATCGTGACCGCTTCGGCGAAGCAACTACTGAAGTTTCCCCGATTGGGTACGCTGGTCGAACGTCACCAAACACGCGAAGTCCGCTGCTGGGCACTAGAAGAATATGAGATTCGCTACGAGTTTGTGTTCAAAGCAGACGTCATACACATCCTGCGTATTTATCATACGCGCGAAGACCGGCCCATCAACTAAGCATTAAACCGGTACAAATCTTTCCCGTGCAGGCGCAGCCAGTCTTTGGCGGCTTCGTAATCCGGGCAGAGATACTCGACGAGTTCCCAGAAGGCCTTGCTGTGATTCATGTGGCGCAGATGGGCGACTTCGTGGGCGACCACATATTCCATCACCTCGAACGGCGCGAAGATCAGCCGCCATGAAAAGGCGAGGTTGCCGGTCGAGGAACACGAGCCCCAGCGGCTACGGGTGTCGCGCACCGAGATATGGTGGATGCGACGGCCGATTTTGCGCGCCTGCTTGGTGGCGATTTCCTCGATGGCGGTGGCGGCGATTTTTTTCAGCGCTTCGGTGACACGGCGCGGGAAATGTTCGCGGGCGCCTGCGACATAGAGTGCATCGTCGTCGAGGTGATACGCGCCGTCGATCTCGCGATCGTGTTTGATGCGCACGCGTTCGCCGAGCAGCGGGATTACAACTCCGGGTTTAATTTGTTTCTTCTCGGGAATCTCGTGCAGCGTTTCGATCAGCCACTCGGATTTCTGCATGAGGAATTTGAGGCCGACCGATACGCGCGTGTGACTCGGCAGCGTCAGCGAGATCGCATGCGACGTGGGGTTGTAGCGCAAACAAATCCGTTTGGCCCGGCGATGCCGCTTAATGACGAGCGGTAATCGTTGTCCGTTGATCTGTAACCATTCGGGATAAATATCTCCGCGCCAAAAATTGCTCATCTTGCTCATCGAGGACTCTTCTTTTAAAGTGGTTCGTCTTCTTCTGTGTGTGATTGCGGGGTAGTTCTTGCGACCGCCTTCAATCCCACTATAATTATAGCATAGGGACGGTTTGAACGCATGGTCAACCACGCATCCGCCTTATCCCCGGAAATATTTTTTTTGGGGCCAAAACAATGAGCTGGGCAAGCCAAAAAATGAAGTATCCTCAGTCATTTATCGAGGAAATTAGGGCCTCAGTCCGGATGTCGGAGGCCATTGGCCGCCATATCAGCATCAAACGGGCGGGGCGGGAATACCATGCTTTGTGCCCGTTTCATAAGGAGAAAACCCCCTCCTTTACCATCAATGACGAGAAGGGGTTTTTCCACTGTTTTGGCTGTGGCGCCCATGGGGATGTCATTGGCTTCGTTATGGATTACGAGCATATCGGCTATCGCGAGGCGGTGGAGCGGTTAGCCGCTCAATCCGGATTGCAGCCTCCGGTAATGACTCGCGCAGAGGTTGAGCGCGAGACCCGCGAACAGTCTCTCCAGCAGGTCATGGAGCAGGTCACGGCGTGGTTCGAGGAACAGCTGGCGCAGACATCCGAGGGCGATTTGGCGCGCAGTTATTTGCGCGAGCGCGGATTGAATGCAGAAACGATTTCAAAATTCCGTATCGGCTACGCGCCGCAAGATCGCGATGCGTTGACGCGCGCGATGAAGCAGAAGGGAATCTCCGAAGCGCAACTGATCGAAACCGGGATGCTGATTAAGGTGGATGAGAGAGCGCCGTATGCGCGATTCCGCCGCCGTTTGATGTTCCCGATTCGCGATCGCAAAAGCCGGGTGATCGCCTTCGGCGGTCGCGTGCTTCCCGGTGAGCCGAACGAGGACGCGCCGAAATACCTGAACTCGCCGGAGACACCTTTGTTCCATAAAGGGCGGCAGCTTTTCAATTTGGATCAGGCGCGACGCGCGGCATATGATTCGCGGCAGTTGATTATCTGCGAAGGTTACATGGATGTGATAGCGCTGGCGCAGGCGGGGATTCCCTATTGCGTGGCGCCGCTCGGCACCGCGATTACGGCAGAGCAATTACAATTGGCATGGCAGTTGGTCGATGAGCCGACCTTGTGTCTCGATGGCGACTCGGCGGGATTGCGGGCGATGGTGCGTGCGGCGGATTTGGCGTTACCGTTATTGGTACCGGGAAAAACGATTCGCATCGCGTTGTTGCCCAAAGGCGAGGACCCGGACACGCTAGTGCGCACCGTGGGCCGTGCGGCGTTCGACGATGTGATCGCCAAAGCGCAGCCATTGGCGCTGATGTTGTGGCAGCAAGTGATGGGGGCAGGGGCACGCACGCCCGAGGCCGCCGCGGCGCAGGAAGCGGAGCTGATGAAAAAGGTCGGGCAAATCAAGCACCCGACCGTACAGCATTATTATAAACAGTTCGTCCGTGATAAGTTGCGCGAGGCTGGCGCGCCGCCGCCTTATGCAAAGCGCGAAAACTGGAATCCGGCTTCTAAGAATAAAAAATGGTCACCCGCATCTCCTGGTGGGATGAAGGGGGGTGATGTGCAGTTGCCCCCCTTGCTCCGTACCGCCGATGCCTCGCTGCTGAATCCGGCTTCGAGCCTGATCGCGCTGGTCGTCGCGCAACCGTCGTTGCTGAACGAGTCGGCGGCGGAGGAAATCTGGCTGGCGGCGCCCATGCCGGCCCACTGGCAGCAGCAACTGCACCGGCTGATTACCGAAATCCATATCGAAAACCCGTCGCTCGATACGGTGCTGTTGTGGCAGACCATCGGCGAGGAGTTGCCCGCCGAAGCGCAGGCGCATATTACCCGCGCGCTCAAAGGGTTGGGGATCGATCTTGCGATGGACGATACGGTGCGTTTCGCCCATGCCTCGAACCTGTGGGGCGAGGTGGTCAACGATGTGGACCGCACTCGCCTCAAGTCCGAATGTGCCGAGGCGGAAGCGCTGCTTGGCCGCGAGATGACGGACGAGAATTTTCAACGATTTGTGGCACTTAAGGCCCAGCTTGAAAGTATCGAACGAGAACGCGTCCGCTTCTATCGCGAAGACCCGCTACCCGCGGCGGGATAGGGTCCCCTTCCTCTTCAATTGTCACAAAATCTTCACACTATTCTCCTGCATACAATGCTAGGATGGCCATACGTTGAATGTTTTTTGGAGAAATTTATGACCGACGAAATACCCGACGAAATGAATTGCACAACGACTGACCCAATGTATCCGCGCTATGAGGCCTATAGTTTTAAGGAACCGCCAGAAGGATTCAATAACAGGAGTTCAACCGTGGAATATCGATCAGTCGGTGGTAATAACAATGCGCTTAGCGCATTCCACAAGAAGGACTATGCGCTCGTCACCGTCGACTGTTTTGATAAGAAGTATGGGGTCTACTTCAGAGACACGGGCATGGCTGAACCGCTTGTAGTTCCGTGGGTTCCCCCTGCGAAAGCCAAAGAGATCGGCAAACTGCTGCTTAAAACCCTAGCAGGTGGTACTATTGATGAGAATGATGGCCTCATAATCGAGGATATTGAAAAGTATCTCCGCAACAAAGAACCCGATGCGGAGATTCAAGCCCCGCCACCGGTTGTTGCTCCCAAAAAAGAAGACGGCCCCAGCGCGACGATACGGTAAAGATCGTTAAGCCGCGCACCGCCACGAAAATCACTTGAGGGCGGCAGCCCTTTACCTTACATAAGCAGTATGACGCGCGATCAGGCCATTCAGGCGTTGCAACGCCATACTGCCGAGCTGAAGACGCTGGGGGTACGCCACCTGTTTCTATTCGGTTCGGTGGCGCGTGATGAGGCGCGCCCGGCCAGCGATGTCGATATGTTTTTCGATTTTGACGACCCGCGTTTCAGCCTGCTCGACCTTATCGCCGTGCAGGAAAAACTCGGGGATATTCTCAAGGCCCCGGCGGATGTGATGAGTCGTGGCAGCCTGCACCCGCGCCTGCGCGGCGACATCGAAAAAACCGCGCTTAAGGTGTTCTGATGAAAACGCGAAGCCTGCGCGCCCGGATCGACGACATGCTGGATGCTATACGCGGCATCGAGGACACACTCAAAACCATACAACCCGAAGCATTTGAAACTAACTGGCAGGCAAGGCGTGCCGTTGAGCGCGGGCTTGAAATTATATCCGAAGCTAGCCGCGCCATCCCCGATGACTTGAAACAGCAAACGCCGCAAGTGCCATGGCCGCGCATCGCTGCGATCGGTAATATATTGCGCCATGAATATCAACGCGTTGAGCCGCTGCTGGTATGGAATATCGCGCAGGATCACCTCGCGGCGCTGGCCAAGGCGCTGGAACATATAGCGGCGCAATTGAAAGACTGATTTAGCCAGCAGTCATGGAAATACTTGAATTCCCTCATTAACTATGGTTAACTCTTCCGGTTCAGTACCGTGAATCGGGGGTCGACTATGCCTAACAAAAAGCCGGTGAAATCAGTAAGCAAACCGTCGGGTGTTCAAAAACTGTTGGAGCGCGTATTGGGTAAGAGCAAGCCCGCGCCGAAACCCGCGCCCAAAGCGCCAGCGAAAAAGGCACCGGCGAAGGCAGCGGCGAAAGCGCCGGTGAAAAAACCGGTGGCTAAACCGGTGGCGAAGAAGGCGGCATCCGCACCGAAAGCCCCGGCGAAGAAATCGGCGGTGCCTGCGTCGAAAGCGCCCAGCGCGAAAACGCCCGCCCGTGGCGATACGCTCGCGAAAAAATTATCCCCAGCGCCGCAGAAATTCATTGCAAAAGCGCCCGCAGGCTCTAAATCAACGGGCCCTTCCCCGAAACTAAGCGACACGAAGAAAGTCAGCGCCACTCAACCTATGCCCAAAAAGAACGAAACGAAAACCGTCGCTGACGCAAAAAAATCCGGCAAAGATACCAAGGCTCCCGCGAAGGGCAAAGCCGCCGATGCCGCACCGGTTCCGGAGGCATTGGAGAACAAACTTGCCAAGCTGGGCAAGGTCAAAGGCATTCTCACCTATGACGACCTCAACAAACATTTGCCCAAGGGCGAATTCTCGCCGGAAGTGATTGACGAACTGATCACCAAGCTCGCCTCGCGCGGCGTGAAAGTTATTGAGCTTCCTGAGGTTGACGATAAGGCCGACGCGCCATTCGTCGAGGGTGACGATGAGGAAGTCGTTGTCGTCGCTGCCGAAGGTGAAGTGATCGAAGTCGAGGCGGAGAAGGAAGAAGAATCCTACGGTCGCTCGGACGACCCGGTCCGCATGTATCTGCGCGAAATGGGCAATGTCGAGTTGCTGAGTCGCGAAGGCGAAATCGAAATCGCCAAACGGATCGAGTCCGGGCGCGAGATGATTATCTCCAGCCTGTGCGAATCGCCGACCGTGCAGCAAATGGTGCTCGAATGGCGCGATAAATTATCCGCCGGTGAAATGCTGCTACGCGAAGTCATCGATTTGGATGCGACGTATGGCGCCGGCACCGAAGATAAATTCGCTGACGCCACCCGCGAGCAGGATGTGGTGAAGCCTGACGAGGAAGTCGAAGAAGCGGACGAATACGACGCGCTTGAAGGCGGCCGCAAGGAGCAGGTCGAGGCCGACGATTACGACGACGAAGCGGTGTTGTCACTCGTCGCCATGGAGCAGGAATTACTGCCGCAGGTGCTCGAGAAGTTCGACGCCTTCGCTAAGGTTTCAAAGGCGCTGCGCAAGCTTCAGGACCGCCGCCAGGGACAGGCGATGGGCGAGGGTGACGTCACCGCCGCCGACAATAAAAAATATCCGAAGCTGCTCGCCGAAATGGTGGAGCTGATGCTCTCCATCCGCTTCAACAATATGAAGGTGGAAGAGCTGATGCACACGCTCTACGCCATTAACAAATACCTTATCGCCACCGAGATGCAGCTACTCAAAATGGCCGAGAAGCACAAGGTCAATCGCGCCAGTTTCATTAACAACTGGAACGGGCGCGAGCTTGATCCGACCTGGCTTAAATCCGTTGCCAAGCTCAAGGAAAAAGGCTGGAAGGATTTCGCCGAGAAGGAAAAGAAGAACATCGACGAGCTGCGTGCCGAGATTCAGAAAATCGCCAACGAGACCGGGCTTGATATTTCGGAATTAAAGCGCATCGTGTTCGCGGTGAGCAAGGGCGAGCGCGACGCCACGCGCGCCAAGAAAGAGATGATCGAGGCCAACCTGCGCCTCGTCATTTCGATTGCGAAAAAATACACCAATCGCGGCCTGCAATTCCTCGATCTCATTCAGGAAGGCAATATCGGCTTGATGAAAGCGGTCGATAAATTCGAATATCGCCGCGGCTATAAATTCTCGACCTACGCGACATGGTGGATTCGTCAGGCCATCACCCGCTCGATTGCTGACCAGGCGCGCACCATCCGTATTCCCGTGCATATGATCGAGACCATCAACAAAATCGTGCGTACATCGCGCCAGATGCTGCATGAAATCGGCCGCGAGCCGACGCCGGAAGAGCTTTCCGTGCGCCTCGTCATGCCGCTCGATAAAGTGCGCAAGGTGATGAAAATCGCCAAGGAGCCGGTGTCGCTCGAAACGCCGATTGGCGATGAAGAAGATTCGCACTTGGGCGATTTCATCGAGGATAAAAATGCCGTGCTGCCGGTGGAATCCGCCATCCAGTCGAACCTGCGCGAAGTGACGACGCGGATTCTGGCGTCACTCACGCCGCGCGAGGAGCGCGTGTTGCGCATGCGTTTTGGTATCGGCATGAATACCGACCACACGCTGGAGGAAGTGGGCCAGCAATTCTCGGTGACCCGCGAGCGTATCCGCCAGATTGAGGCGAAGGCGCTGCGCAAGTTGAAGCACCCCTCGCGCTCACGCAAAATGCGGTCGTTCCTCGATAGCTAGAATATTTCTTGAAAACTTGCTCGGTGCTGGGCTCCCCCCTTGAGGGGGAGCGGGATTTGCCCTTGCAAATCCGTGGGGGGTTATCTTCGCAGCCCAGGCCCCCCCCCCCCCACAAAAGTGGGGGGGGGACAACCCCCCCACGGGGGGGTTTAAGAAAGGGCACAGTACACACAAAGTAAAAATAAAGGGGGGTT
>JANNSK010000060.1:0-5608 GCA_031402515.1 Alphaproteobacteria bacterium
CCCTGCACTACCCGGGCGGTTTCGGACGGCAGTGGTGTTTCGTTCGACTTGTAAAGCGAGTTGCCCAGCCGTTCGAGCGCTTGCTCGTCGGCAAATTCCATGAGGCCGACTTGTCCGGCATCCTCGCCGTCGATGCTGACCTGGCCTACACCGTTGATGACGACGTTTTTTGCATTGGCCGGGATGGTAATTTCGCCACCATCGTTGCCCAATACGGGATAACCATCCACATTGACCAGCGTGCCCTGATCGTTGATCGAGAAGTTGCCGGCGCGGCTGTAGCGGATACCAAGTGGTGATTGTAGTTGAAAATACGCCTTACCGTTAATGGCGAGGTCGAACGGGTTGTTGCTGGTGCGAATGGAGCCGGGACCGGTATCGCGATAACGGGTAGGGTCGTTGGCGTAGGAATCCTGCGCGTTGATGTTCTTGGCAAGATGTTCGCTAAAACGCAGTTTTTCAGCGCTATAGCCCGGTGTATTGACGTTGGCGATGTTGTTCGCCGTGACGTCCATATCGCGGAAAAGCATGACTTGCTGCGACAGGGCGATGTAAATATTGTTGTCCATGCCGCCATATAAGCATGAAGCATGCCAAGTGAGGGGATTGGGAACTGGGGATTAGGGATTAGGGAGTTGAAAAGACATTATTTTGTCCCCAATCCCTAATCTCCAATCCCCAATCTCTTGTCATCCGCGTTGCAGACGGTTACAAGGAAGCATCGCACCAACGAGGAACCCATGCTCAAGAAACTGCTCAAGAAGAAGAAAAAAAGCGACGCCGCTGAAGGCGCCGAGGGCGAAGAGAAAAAAGAAGAGGGCGAGGATAAGAAAGAAGAGCCCGCGAAAAAAGACAAAAAAGAGGCGAAGGAAGAGCCCAAAGAGGGCGAGGCCAAGGAAGGCGAAGAAGGTGCCGAGGGTGCTGAAGGCGAGGGCGCGCCCAAAAAGGGTAAACAGAAAATCGTTATTATTGCCGGAGCGGTGGTGCTTATCGGTGTCATTGTCGGCGTACTGTTCGTGCTTGGTGTCATCGGTGGCGGCGACAAGAAAGCAGGGGGTGGACATGGAGAAGAGAATGCCCAAGCGGTCGACGCGGACGGCAACCCGATCGTCGACATACCGGCCTATTACGAATTACCTGAATTTCTTGTGAATTTGAGCAGTAGCAGCAGCCGTGCCAGCTTCCTCAAAATGCAGGTGACGCTGGAGCTTAAAGACCAGGCCTCTATCGCACTGATCGATGCGCATAAACCACGGATTCTTGATACATTTAATACGTATCTGCGCGAACTTAGGGCGACGGATGTTCAGGGGTCAGCGGGTATTGCCAGGCTTAAGGACGAGCTGATGACCCGTATCAACGGGACCGTGCAGGAAGGTGTCGTTAAAGATATACTTTTCTCAGAAATTATAGTACAGTAGCACCATACTAAGAAGCGCGGATAAATCTTCCATGCGCTCTATTTTAGGATGGCGTGCTCTGGCAAGATTATTGCACTTATCCAGTGCGTAAGGAGCAAAGGCCAATGTCTGAAGCAGAAAACACCCCCACGACTGTGGAATGGGAAAAAAAACGCGCCGCTGAAGCCGCAGGTGGCGAAGTTGCGGCTGGGGATGGCGAGCCTGCACGCGTATTAAGTCAGGACGAAATCGACCTTTTGCTTGGCTCCAGCGGTGCTGGTAGCGGTGGGGAGCGCGGCGGTATTTACGCGATTCTCGACCGCTCGATGATGGCGTACGAACGGCTGCCGATGCTCGAAGTGGTATTCGACCGTCTGGTGCGTGTACTTTCATCTTCCTTGCGCAATTTTACTTCGGATAACGTCGATGTCTCAATCGACTCCATGGTCTCGATGCGTTTCGAGGATTACCTCAACTCTATTCCTCTACCCTCGTTGCTTGTGGTGTTCCGCGCCGTGGAGTGGGAAAATTTCGGCATTGTCACCATCGATTCAGCGCAAATTTATTCAACGGTGGACATTCTTCTGGGTGGCAGGCGTACCGCCAAACCGCCACGTGCAGAGGGCCGCCCTTATACGACTATTGAGCAAGATATCGTCAAAAAAATGGCGGAAATCGTGCTCACGGATCTAAGCGCCGCGTTCGATCCGCTATCGCCGGCGGCGTTCCTGTTTGACCGGGTAGAGAGCAATCCCCGCTTTGTACAGATTGCGCGGCCCAATAGCGCGGTTCTCCTGATTAAATTGCGAGTAACGATGGAAGAACGCGGTGGCATGATCGAGATCATGCTGCCACATGCGGCACTCGAACCGATTCGTGATTTGCTGTTGCATATGTTCACCGGCGAAAAATTTGGCCAGGATTCGGTGTGGGAGCGTCATCTGGGTCGTGAAGTGGGTCAGACGGCGATTGAGCTCGAAGCCGTGCTTGACGAGCGCAAAATTTCGCTAGGTGAGGTGGTAAGCCTCAAAATCGGCTCGACCATCCTGCTCGATGTGACGCCCGAAGACCCCATACAGCTCAAATGCGGTGGTGTCGCGCTCGCCAGTGCACAAGTCGGCCGCGTGGGCGATCGCATTGCCGTGGCATTTAACGATGATATTCGTCAATTCCGCGAATTGCTGAAGGCGCAGGGGACGATATAATGGAAGTCCTTTCCCTCATCGTGAATTTAATCATGGCGACGCTGCTACTCGTTACCATCTGGTATTGCTGGCGTCTGAATGTGCGTATTCGTGTATTACAGGATTCACGCTCAGAACTGGCGCGAATCATTCGTGAATTCGACGAATCCACCCAGCGAGCAACCGATAGTATCGCCGAAATTCATCAAGCGACCCAACGTTTGAGCGAGAATATGCAGCATAAAATCGACAAAGCAAACTTTCTTGCCACTGATCTTGAATTCATGATCGAGCGTGGCAATAAAATGGTTGGCGGGCGGGCTGATTCTGCGTCGCGTCAGGTGAGTGCGCGGGAGCCTGCGGTGGCAGCACTTGCATCGTCACGTGTAGAGATGGAGAAACTCCACAATGTTGATGTGAAAGACAACGCACCGCAGTCACGTACGGGCAGAATGCGCTCGCGCGCGGAACAAGAATTACTGTCGATGCTAAAAAAAGACGGAAGATAGCGCATGGCGAGGCACGTTAAGAAAAAAGCGAAACCACGGCGTTTTCGGATTTTGCCGATGACGCTGACGATGCTTAGCCTGCTGCTGGCGTTGAAACTTAACGATATTTATTTTGATGTAAAAACCGTGCGTGAGGCCCACGCGGCGGACCGTGAGGGGGCAGCCAAAGCAGAGGATGAACAAAAAAAGGTGGTCGAGAGCAAATCCGAGCACGGCGATGAAGCTAAAAAAGAAGAAGGCGGACACACGGAAGAAGCCAAGGACGGCCTGGATTATGCCAAGGAAGGTGAAGAAGGCCACAAGGAAGCAGCCAAGGAAGATGGCGGTCATGGCGGCGGAGAAGTAAAGCCACCAGAAGAGCCCAAAACTGCGGGTAAGGGCAAGAGTACTATTAAAGAAATTGAAGCGCTGAAGGAGAAACAAGCGCAGCCTTTATATACCAAAAACGAGCTGGATTTGCTTCAGAATCTTACCAAGCGCCGCCAGGAACTGGAAAAACGTGAGCAGGAACTGGAGTTGAAATCTAAAGTGCTTGAAGCGACCGAAAAACGCATTGGCGATAAAGTCACGGAAATGAAAACGCTGGAAGCGGAGCTCGGCAAGGTGGTCGCTGAATATAACGCCCAGCAGAATAATCAGCTCGCCAGTCTGGTAAAGATTTATGAAAACATGAAGCCATCCGACGCGGCACAGATTTTCGGCGAGATGGAAATGCCCATTCTACTTGATGTGATTGGCCGCATGTCCGAACGCAAAGTGGCACCCATATTGGCCAACATGGATCCCAAGAAAGCGCGGGATGTCACTCAGGAGCTCGCCGAAATCCGCCGCGCCCAAGCCGCCAAATCTGCAGCCACCCTCCAGGCGACGAAGTGATCTATCAGTAGGAACGTCGGCCTAAATTGGCGTCGGAAACGCTTGCCCAACCCAGATTTTGCATGCATTCAGTCATCGTAGCGCCGCGTAATGCCAGCAGCTCACGATAGGGTATGGGCGCTGCCATATAGGTTATCTGTGTGGTGCCATGTGGGCCTGTCCTGAACACTGTATCGGTGGGACGTTGCCAGGCCAGGCTGGGTGGGTAGACGGCCCGCGCGCGGGCGAGGCATTGCGTTTTGTCCACGTTATGGAGTGCACCATTCATGGCTTTTTCATATTTACAGGCGTTATAGGTGCGCTGGTCTTCGGTTGTTTTTAGGCCGAGACATTGCTGCTCAATACCAAGCCAGCCGATGCTGGAGGGCTCCACCCCTTGCGCGCGCAGGTGATTGGCGGTGCTGATCCAGTCTTTGAAAGGATCAATATCTTCAGCCTGGGCCGAGTATCCAAGGCACAAAATGCTAACCGGCAGCGCGTGTATGAGAGAACGAAAAGTCATATTTGCCAGTGCTTGAACGGCACTATACGGCAAAACCCTGCGCAATCCGGATAAGTTTTTGGCAATTACGCTTTTTTCAGGAATTCGGTGCGCAGGACGAGGCCTTTCACCTTATCCGCGTTGCACTCGATTTCTTCCTCATTGAAGGTGAGGCGGATGTTTTTGATCGTGGTGCCGCGTTTGAGCGTGACGTTGGCGCCTTTGACCTTGAGGTCTTTAGTCAGCGTCACCGAATCGCCATCGGTAAGGCGGGTGCCGTTGCTGTCTTTGACTTCGATCTCGTCGGTCATGGTGGTTCCCTTTATTTGCGTTTTTGATTCTTGGAGCTGACAGCAATACGGTCCATGAGTGCCAGTAGCACCCCGGATATAATGAATACCAAGTGAATGATCACCATCCACTTTATCTGGCTCTCTGGAACCTTCTCTATCTCCATGAATACCTTGAGTAGATGGATACCGGAAATGGCAACGATGGAGGCCACCAGTTTGAGTTTTAGGGCCGCAAAATCGACAGTGCCCTGCCATTCAGGTTTGTCTTCGTGGTTGGTAGTATCCATTTTAGAAACGAAATTTTCGTAACCGGAGAAAATCACAATCAGCAGCAGGTTGCCAGCAAGCGAGATGTCGATCAGTGACAAGGCGCCGAGGATGGCGGCACTCGGGGTAAGATTCGTAATGTTCGTGGCGAAATGGATAAGCTCCAGCATGAAGCTGTAGAGCAACGCCATCAGTGCGCCGACCAACCCCACATACATGGGGGCCATCAGCCAGCGGCTGGCGAATAACCCGCGTTCAATGATCCGTTCCACTATATTCTCTCCTAATCAGGATAATTTATGGGGCTATACCACTTAGTGGCCTAATGTTTAGTGTGTTTATACCAGTATTTCAGTCGGGTTAGCAACTGTTGGTGGTTGCCTCCATTGAAGCGCCACTCGCACTCCTTCAGAAACCAGTAAAAATTCTGCTGCTTGATACCGTTAAATTTGCGCAAATGCCGCTTCGCCTGGTTCCAGAAATTCTCGATGCCATTAATGTGATTCTTGCCGGTTGCAAACAGCTTTGAATGGTTGATGCGCCGATGATGAAAATCAGAAACATCCAGCGCATTATAGCTACGAAAATAATCCGTATA
>JANNSK010000061.1:0-19785 GCA_031402515.1 Alphaproteobacteria bacterium
ACGCAACCCTTTTAGAAAAAAACGTTACGCTGCGGTTTTGGCAGCGACAGCTTCGCGGGCTTTCATGATGCGGCGTTTCAGTAAACGCGCGCCTTCCGACAGCGATTTGCTGTGGGTGGTCATGAGGTAATTGTCCAGGCCACCATTGTGGTCGATGGTACGCAGCGTCGAGGCGGTAATCCGCATTTGGATATCCTGGCCGAGCGCGTCGGAGTGCAGCGTGAGTTGCTGCATGTTTGGCATAAAGCGGCGTTTGGCTTTACGGTTCGAATGCGAGCGGGTATTCCCGCTCATGACGCCTTTACTGGTTATTGCGCAACGATTAGACATAGCTCGCCTACCTAAGTTTTTTATTCCTGTTACTAAATCCGTGGAAAACCGGTGGGCAGGGACACTCCCCGCCGCGAAGACGTATTCTTACTGCAGCGCAGCAGATTTGTCAATACGGAATGAACCGTAAGTTAAAACATATTAATAAGTTGCTGTATTGACTAGATTCTAAACGTCCAAATTCGTGACTTTAAGCGCGTTGGCCTGGATGAAGTCGCGGCGCGGTTCGACGATATCGCCCATCATAAATTCATATAAATCAATCGCTCAAAAACCCAATCTTCACGTAATCTTCACACAAATCTGCCCCGACATGAGGTAGGATGGGACATCCAACCTCGCAAGGAGAGAACGATGAGTAATTCGGGATTATTTATAACAGCTAACCCACCCGATAACAGCCCTGAAAGAGACCGTATCGCTCCAGGCGCTAAGATAGTGGAGTTAGGTGCCATACCAGACTGGCGTGGGCAGCCAGCAGCAGGCCATTGGATGAAAACCATCCCCTACATCATCGAGCATGTGCGTAAGCACGGCACCATGGATAATCTGGCCCTTTTCGGCGATGGCTCAGCACAAGGCGAAGGCGGAGGAATGGCGGATACCAACATTTTTGATTGGTTAGATGCTCTGAAACAAGCAGCGGAGGCGGCAGGAATCAAGCAGGTGTCCAAGCGAATCATTTTCAATGGCTGCGATACTTTCGCTTTTGCCGACCAACGTTGGGCAAGAACAACCATCGCGGAACATAAGTTAAAGGCGCTTAGTCAGTCTGCTTCAGAGCTGAACGCTGAACTGGTAGGCACGACTACGATGCTCGGCTTTCTGAATTTGCGCAAGAATGCCCAAGGGCAGCCTCTGTGGGAAAATGCGATGGCTAACTATATAGCCGTTACGCCGGATGGAACAGTGAAACGCGATAAACTTGATCGTCCATGGTCGCAGGAAAGAATCAAATACGATCTGGAACGTCACCCCGAAGATAGCCTGGCCGATCTTATAGAACCCCCCTGGGTACCAAATGTAATTCAGCAATCTTCCCGCCGCCGCTAAACGTCCAAATTTGTCACCTTCAGCGCGTTGGCCTGGATGAAGTCGCCTCAACCCTCTCCCAGAGGGAGAGGGTGGTGAGCGTAGCGAACCGTGTGAGGTCTGTATACGGAAACGCCAAGAAGTTCCGCCCTCACCCTCCCAGCTTCGCTGGTTCCCTCCCTCTCCCTCCGGGAGAGGGGTTTTACACATCCAAATTCGTGACTTTCAGCGCGTTGGCCTGGATGAAGTCGCGGCGCGGCTCGACGATATCGCCCATGAGAATGGAGAATGCCTCGTCCGCATCCGCCGCGTCGTGGACGTTGACGCGGAGCAAGGTGCGCTTGGTGGAATCGAGCGTGGTTTCCCACAGCTGCTCGGGGTTCATTTCCCCCAGACCTTTGAAACGCTGGATGGACAGGCCCTTGCGCGCGATGTCCATGACTGTGTTGTAAAGCTGGCCCGGCGTGGTGATTTGCTGCTCCACCCCTTTGCGGGTGAATTTGGCCGGCGCGGCATAGTCGGTTTTCAGTGTCGGGTGGTAGGCCGCGAGTTCTTTCGCCTCGCGCGACGTCATCCATTTCTCGTCGAGCAACACATGCTCGACCACGCTACGCACGGTGCGCGACACGGCGATGCCCGCTTCGGTTTTTTCCGCCTTCCATGGCGAGAGACCGGGCATCAGGTAATTGAGCACGGCGACAAAACCACCGAGCGGACCGCCGCCGAACAGGTTGGACATCGCCGCCGATTCGACCATCGCGAACGGCACGCGACGCGACAGCGCCTGCATGAGCTCGACAATATGCGCCGATTCTTCGACTTTTTTCTTGAGCGCTTCGCCTTTGAGCACACCATTAGCCATGTGAAGCTCGGCCTCATCCAGCCCGACTTTTTGTAGGTATTCTTCAAGCGCCGCGTCGTTCTTCAGGTAGTTTTCCGACTGGCCGCGCTTCACTTTATAGAGCGGCGGTTGGGCAATATAGAGATAGCCCTTCTCGATCAGCTGCGGCATCTGGCGATAGAAGAAGGTGAGCAGCAGCGTGCGGATATGCGAGCCATCGACGTCGGCGTCGGTCATGATGATGATTTTGTGGTAGCGGGCTTTCTCGACATTGAACTCATCCGCACCAATCCCGGTACCGATGGCAGTAATCAGCGTACCGATTTCCTGCGAGCTTAACATTTTATCGAAACGCGCGCGCTCAACATTGAGGATTTTACCCTTGAGCGGCAGAATCGCCTGGAACTTGCGGTCGCGCCCCTGTTTGGCCGAACCACCGGCCGAGTCTCCCTCAACGATGAAAATTTCGGAAAGCGCCGGATCGCGCTCCTGACAGTCGGCGAGTTTGCCGGGCAGCGAGGCAATATCGAGCGCACCTTTGCGGCGGGTAAGGTCGCGGGCCTTGCGTGCCGCTTCACGCGCCGCGGCGGCTTCGACGATTTTGCCGATGACCATGCGCGCCGGGCCGGGATGTTCCTCGAACCACTGGCCGAGCTTGTCGCTACAGATGGATTCAACAACGGGACGCACTTCGGAGGAGACGAGTTTGTCCTTCGTTTGTGAGGAGAATTTGGGGTCCGGAACTTTGACCGAGACGATGCAGGTGAGGCCTTCGCGGGCGTCGTCGCCGGACAATTCAACTTTCTCTTTCTTGGCAATGCCGGTTTCGGTGGCGTAACTATTGATCGATCGGGTGAGCGCGGCGCGGAACCCGATGAGGTGTGTGCCGCCGTCCTTCTGCCGGATGTTGTTGGTGAAGCAGAGCGTGTTTTCGTGGTACGAATCGTTCCATTGCATGGAAATATCGACCGTCATGCCGTTTTTCTCGCCGTGCATGACGATGGTTGGATGCAGCGCGGTTTTGCTGCGATCAAGATACTGCACGTACGCCTCGGTGCCGCCCTCATAATACAACTCAACTTCAACCGGCTCAGCCGGGCGTTTGTCAGTTAGTATAATACGCACGCCGGAATTAAGAAACGCGAGCTCGCGCAGGCGATGTTCGAGCGTGGCAAAATCGAATTCAAGCTGGGTGAAGGTTTCCGAACTTGGGAAGAACGTCACCTGCGTGCCGCGCTTGCCTTTAGCGTCGCCGCGCACGGCGAGCGGTTTTTCCGCCACGCCATGACGGAAGCGCATGTAATGTTCCTTATCGTCGCGCCAGATGACGAGATCGAGCCACTCCGAAAGCGCGTTCACTACCGAAACGCCCACGCCGTGCAGACCGCCGGATACTTTGTACGAATTCTGGTCGAACTTACCGCCCGCATGCAATTCGGTCATGATGACTTCAGCGGCGGAACGTCCCTCACCCGTATGCATATCGGTAGGAATGCCGCGACCGTTATCCTCGACCGTCACCGAACCGTCCTCATTAATCGCCACGAGCACGCGGTCGCAATGACCGGCGAGTGCCTCATCGACCGCGTTGTCGACGACTTCATACACCATGTGATGCAGGCCCGAGCCGTCATCCGTATCGCCGATATACATACCGGGACGTTTGCGTACGGCCTCAAGTCCTTTGAGAACTTTGATGGAGTCAGCGCCGTAGTCGTTATCGTTTCCGGCATTGGTCATTTTTGGTTCGCTCATGGGTTTTTCTTCATTTTTGGTTGTGGTCGTTTTTGCTGTTTGGACGCTCATAAAACCAGCCTCAAATTAGTAGCACATTTCGACCGTTCCGCCATCGATTTTTGCGTGCCAGGCATTCTGCTCTAACCCATGGAAATCTGCGGCATCCGTGCCGGTCATCCATGCTTGTACCCCCGCCTCCCGAATGAGGTCAAAAAGGGCCCTTCGCTTATCCACATCCAAATGGGCCACGACCTCGTCCAAAAGCAGGATGGGGGGGATGCCGCACCAATCGGCCCGGGCGCGCGCCGCGGCCAGGACGATGGACAGTAAAAGCGCCTTCTGCTCGCCGGTGGAGCACATCTCGGCCGGGCGTTCATTACCGCTATGGGTTACTTTCATTTGGCTACGCTGTGGACCTTCAGTGGCACGCCCTGCTGCCGCATCGACCACGCGCAACCGCATCAAATGATCGGCAAATTGTGTCTCGGCTTCGAGGGCGGGTTTTCCCTCTTCCCCCAACCAGCCTTCGAGCAGGCCGTGCAACCCGATCAGCGCCGCCGGAAATCCCGAAAGGCTTACAGCCAACGGCTCTTTCAGCCGCTCCAATGTTTCTATGCGGGCGAGCGTCACCGCCACTGCATGCTCCGCCATCTGCTGTTCGAGTACGGAAAGCCAGTAGACGTCGGCGGTGCTGCGATCGGCGAGCAGGCGGTTGCGCTCGCGCATGCTGTGCTCATAGCTGGCCACGCGCTCGGCATGTTCGGGGGTAAAGTTGTAGGTGATGCGGTCGAGCAATTTTCGGCGCGGCGTACCGCCTTCGACGAAGATCAGATCCATCGCCGGAGTGACCCACTGTAGCGCAACATAATTGGCAAGCGCCCGCTGCGAACGCTCCTTCTCGCCGTTGATTTTAAGAATACGTCGCTCGCGTACCGTCTCCGGATCGCGTCCGGTACCGATTTGTGTTTTCTCCTCGCCGGTGATGACATTCGCCACAACCACAAACGGCAAACTTCCTTCGCGAAGATTATCCATGTCGCGCAGCCGAGCCCCACGCAGGCCGCGCCCGGGTGAGAGCAGCGACAATGCTTCAAGAATATTGGTTTTTCCAGCACCATTGCGTCCGGTGAGAATCACCGGTCCTGGGGGTGGCTCAATAACCAGCGCCCGGTAATTGCGGAAATTCTCCAGCGCGAGGGCGGTCACTGCGTGGGGCTGGAACATCCGCGAACCATACTACGCCACGCCGCCAGCACAAATAAAAAACGTATATTCTCAGCGCGCCGCCACCACACCTTTGGCCTTTGCGACGGGTGCGGGCGGCAACTTTTTTAGGGACTCGGCAAACACCTCTTCAAGCATACGTTCACCGGTTTCAATTTCGTTTATACTGGCGTCTTTTCCGGCAAATCGATCGGCAAACAAACGCATATTTTCAGCAAGCACCGGCTGATCGTAAATGCGCGGCATCGGGTAATTTTCCAGTGGTTTTTTAAATTTGCACGCGCGGACCGCTTCACTGATGCACCTGCTGTCGAGGCTTATCGCACCATTGATGGCGCTGACATGCACGCTGATTGTTTCCGTGCGATTAAAACCAGCATAATAAGGTTTATCATAGCCGTATTCGAACAGGATATAATCCTGCGCTGCATCCTGATGAACTGAAACCTTGAGGTTTTTACTATCGTAATGTTTGGACACTGGAACATTGCGGGAAGCATACGGATGAAATGTATCGGCCATACCTACCTCTCACAAAAAGCATAGCGCATCTCGTGGCAAAGAAATGTGACAGTTTTATGAAGATTTTGGTTAACGAGGTGATTGGCCCTACACCCGCATCGGCATGATCACGTACAGCGCGCCGATATCGGCCGGGTCGCGGACGATGGTGGGCGAGGCCGAATCGGCGAAGACAAACTGGGCGATGTCACCACGCACCTGCTGCATCATATCGAGCAGATAGCGCGAGTTAAAGCCGATTTCGACCGCATCCGCGCCGTACGACACCGAGAGTTCCTCGGTCGCTGTGCCCTGCTCGGCAGAGCTAGCCGAGAGGGTCAGTTTATTGCCCGAAAGTGCGAGCTTGATGCCGCGCGATTTCTCCGAAGTAATAACCGATACGCGGTCCACCGCGTTCGAGAATGCCTTGCCGTCCACTTCCATCACCTTGTCGTTGCCGACGGGAATGACGCGCTCGTAATCCGGGAAGGTGCCGTCGATGAGTTTCGACACCAGCACCGCGCCCGACACGGCGAATTTAATTTTGCTTTCGGAGAGCGATATTTCCACTTGCTCCGCCCCCTCTTCCACCAGCTTGTAAAGCTCCGCCACCGTTTTACGCGGAATAATCACGCCGGGGATTTGTTCAGCGCCTTCCGGCAATCCCACTTCCATACGCGCCAGACGGTGACCGTCCGTCGCCACCGCGCGCAGTACCTTTGCCCCCTGATTGTCCGCCGCATGCAGGTAAATCCCGTTGAGGTAATAGCGGGTTTCCTCGGTCGAAATCGCAAAGCGGGTTTTTTCTAAGATGGCTTTGCATTCAGCGCTAGTGATGGTGAATGTATGCGCCAGTTCACCCTCGGCCATCACCGGAAAATCATCGACCGGTAACGCCGCCAGCGAGAAGCGCGAGGAACCGGCGGTGATGGTGAGTTTTGCCGCGTCCGCACCCTTCGTTAACTGGATGTTGCTGCCATCCGGCAGCTTGCGCACGATTTCGTAGAACATATGCGCAGGCACCGTGGTGGCGCCCTTGGTTTCCACTTGCGCCGCGACGTGCTCGACAATCGCAATGTCCATATCGGTCGCGGTGAGGCTAAGCCCGTCCTTCGTCGCATCAAGCTTGACGTTAGCAAGAATGGGGATCGTACCGCGACGCTCGACGATCGACTGGATGGGGCCGAGGGCCTTCAGCAATACAGCGCGTTCAATGACCAGTTTCATCGCTTGCTCCTTGTGCTTTCCCGAGGGTGCGGACTCTTCGTATTTGCGTGCTGGCTCGGCCATAAGTTTTACCTTTCTAAGGCACGTTTTTCCTAGCCTTTGGTATATAAACGCGCAGCCGGCTTGCCAAGGGAATTCGCGGGTTATTCACAGTCAAAAGGAGGAAGTTGTCGGCCTAGCTTCTGCCGTTATGGTGACTCACAGCTCGACCCGCCAGATATTTTGAAGCTTCAAGCTGGTCGAGGTTTTCGCTCAAATTGAGGCCACCCTTCTTGAGCATCGCGGTAGTGATGTTGGCAAAATCACGCGCCAGCGGTGAGGCATGGTGCAGTGCATATTCCTGACCATCGGTTGTCACGATAGAAACCGGGCTGCCATGCTGCGGAAGCCCCGAGATTGTAACACCAGCCGTGCTCACCTGCACATGGCCGTTGGGAGCGAGCGTCGCCGACACATTCGAAGCCACTTTCGCGGCCTGATTCAGCACATCGGCGCTGATATGCGATAAATTCGTGATGGCGGTCTGTACATCCATCGAAGTTTCCGGCACACGCGCGACTTTTGCGTTAATCAGCGCCTGCAACGTATCCTTGTTCAGGTTCAAACTTGGGATAAAATTTAATAATCCTTTAGCCATGGTGATATATTAACCTATTTTGCGCCGGAGAAATGTGACAGTTTTGTGAAGTTTTTGATTATGGTTATATAATTCATATATTACAATTGGTTAAAAGAAGTGGTCGGCGCCAAGTGCGCCGCCTTGATAAGCCGGAGCCGCTGAAGGAGATTCTATCGAATTTAAGGAAGCTTCGGTATTGGCCAGTCGTATCGCCGTACCAACGGCGGTAGTAATCGCCTTCTGCATATCCTTATCACTGGGTTTTTCGAAGTGCTTATCGCCGTTCAAAGCCCGCTGGTTGGCCTCATGTATCGTGCGGAGCACCGAGGCAGGAAGCCCTCTATATTCACCACGACCCGATGGATGATCCTGCATGTTGGGGTCTTCATAAAGCGGCGAGGCATCTTTGGTGAGGACCGCATCCACAAGATTGCCTAATCCATTCGGTAAATCGACCATAACCACCTCCATTGATGCCTTAAGAATAGCACAAATGAAGGGGGAGAAATGTGAACCTTTTGTGACAGTGGGGGTTAACGGGCGGTCAGGCGGTGATAAGGAAGCAGCAGGAACGAAACATTCAATATCTACTCATGGTTTGTTTCTTGAGGAAAATTGGTATGCCCTCACCCGAAATTTGCTTTAGCAAATTTCGACCTCTCCCAAGGGAGAGGTAAATAGGCTAAGCCGCGCTTTGCAGCATGCGCATCAGGAGCTCGACATCGTCGGCGAACTCTTTGTCGAGGCGCGACAATTCGTCGATGCGTTTCACTGCATGCATGACCGTGGTATGGTCCTTACCACCGAACTTTCGGCCGATTTCCGGCAGCGATTTCGTGGTGAGTTTTTTAGCCAGATACATCGCGATTTGACGCGGACGCGCAATCGCCACCGAGCGGCGGGCCGAATGCATGTCCGAGACTTTGATGTTGAAATGCGCCGAGACTTTCTTCTGGATGTCCTCAATCGTGATCCGGCGATCGTTGGCGCGCAGGATATCGTGCAGCACTTCCTGCGTGGACTCCAACGTGATTGGCGTGCCGACCAGCGTGCCATGGGCGACAACGCGATTGAGCGCACCTTCGAGTTCGCGCACATTCGAAGTGATTTTATGGGCGAGGAATTCAAGCACCCGCGTCGGCACATGCGCGTTCGGCATTTTCTCGATTTTTGATTGCAGAATGCCGAGGCGAAGCTCGTAGGTCGTCGTATGAATGTCGGCGACGAGCCCCCAGCCGAGGCGCGAACGCACGCGTTCTTCCATGCCTTCAAGGTCCGCCGGTGAACGGTCACCGGAAATAATGAGCTGTTTATGTTGGTCGATCAGCGCGTTGAACGTATGGAAGAATTCTTCCTGCGTTGAATCCTTGCCGGAAATGAACTGCACATCGTCCACCATGAGCACATCGACCGAACGGAAGTATTCCTTGAACGCCATCGTATCCTTCGTGCGCAGGGCGCGGATGAAGAGATACATGAATTTCTCAGCGGAGAGGTAAATCACCTTGCGCGCCGGATCCGTTTTGCGGATATGCCAGGCAATGGCGTGCATCAGGTGGGTTTTGCCCAGGCCCACGCCACCATATAAGAAGAGCGGGTTACCACCTTGGGCAACCGTGGAGGATTCTGACACCCGACGCGCCGCAGCATGGGCCAATTCGTTCGGCTTACCGACCACGAAGTTTTCGAACGTATAGCGCGGATCAAGCGGCGCTGATATGGAGTCTGGATTGATTGGCTTGTCTTCGTTGGCTGCCACGCCGAGCATCGCCGCTTCCATGCCACCCGAAGGCTGCGACGATTGCTGCTGTAAACCGGAATTCACCGCCACCGGCTCAGCTTTTACAAAAATATCAACCGAGTGGACCGTTTGATCTTCCTGGCACCAGAAGCGCAGGATATTGTCGGCATAATGGGTCACAATCCATTCGCGCATGAAGCGCGTGGGCACCGTAATCATTGCCTGGCCGTTTTTGACATCGGCCAGCTTAAGCGGCTGCAGCCAGCTTTTAAAAATCGCCTCACCATAGCTGGCGCGTAGACGCTCGCGCACGCGCTCCCAGCGGGCAAAATGATCGGGGCGACGGTTCTGTAATGATTGGGAAGCGGTTGTCTCGTTCATAATGCCTCTTTTTGTAATACTTATTTATAGATGTTGCCACGGTAGATTGCTGGCTCTCCAGCCATCAATCTGCCCGCGTTGCTGCTGATCGTTCGCTGCCCCGTCGAAACCACCCGTCACGTTATAACACTCAGTCCAGCCAGCAGCGGTTGCCGCTTTGGCCGCATCGAGCGAACGCACACCACCGCGACACATGAAGTAGAGCGGCGCGGATTTATCCGCTGCCACCTGCTCCAATTGCTTGATGAAGTCGGGATTGATCTCGAAGTTGGGGTAAAGTTTGTAGGATACGGCTTCCGCCCGTCTGCCAACGCTGGCGAGATTGGGAAAGCCGGAATAGGTCCATTCCGGTTTGGTACGCACATCAATGAACTTGGACTTTGTATCCTGACCCAAACGCTGCCATGCCTCTTTGGGTGAAACGTCACCCGCGTAGGAAGAAGATATAACGCGTTGAGTCGAAGCCATTACACTCATCCACTTATATATACTGCCAGAGCGACAGTGTGTTGATTGCGCCCAGAACGGGCAAAAGAAGACCCTTTGCCGCCCACACGGGCGGCGACACACAAAGTTTTATACGACTGTTATAAGCCTGCGGTGTCTACCGCTATTTAAGCGCCTTGATGCGCTGACTCAATCGGCTGACTTTGCGCGACGCAGCCGATGGCGTTAAAACGCCCTTGCTTACGCCACGCATAATCTCCGACTCAGCAGCCTTCAATGCCACTTGCGCATCTTTAACCTTACCACCCGCAATCGCCAACTCGACCTTCTTGGTGAAGGTACGAATACGGCTCATGCGAGAACGGTTGACTGCCGTTTTGCTTTTGGTCTGGCGGATACGTTTTTTTGCCGACTTATGTTGTGCCATGGTGAACCCACTTACTTGTTTTTTTCTAGCGTAAAAATTTAGTACTCATGTTCGAGGTGGCCGAAACTAGTGACGCATGCCCGACCCGTCAAGCGCTTTTGACACTCGCTCGAAATAAAAAAAATTTGACTTTCAAAATGTCGAAAAATCCTAGTGTTTTCGCCGTACGCCGCGCTGGGCCTGACAGGATGGGCAGGCGTAGGTTGCACGCCCCGATTGCGTCATGGTTGCAATCGTTGTTTTACAACGAAAACATTTTTCTCCCGCGCGATCGTAAACGTTGAAGCGATGCTGAAAATATCCGTGTTCACCGTCAGCGCCAACATAATCACGCAACGATGATCCACCTGCAGCGAGTGCACTTTTGAGTGTCTTCTTGATCGACTTTACCAACGCATCGGCATGCGTCATCGCCTTGTTCGCTGGCATGCGTGGATCGACCTCAGCGAGAAATAAACTTTCACTCGCATAGATATTACCAACACCGACAACGAGCTGCTGGTCCATCAACACCGGCTTGATGGGGCCCTTACGCGAAGCGAGCGCCTTTACAAGATACCGCGCGTTGAATGCTGCTGATAACGGCTCCGGCCCCAGATGCTGCAGCCATTGACAACGATCTTCTTTTCCCTTCGTGATGAGGTCGATCAAGCCAAACCGGCGTGGATCATGGAACACCACGCACCCTCCACCCTCGAGATAAAAAATGACGTGGTCGTGCGCACGCGGTGCATAGTTCTGTGGATTTACGGTGCGTAAACTTCCCGACATACCAAGATGCAGTAAAACGACATCACCCGAGTCGAGATCGATCAGCAGGTATTTCGCACGACGGCGAATATCCAACACCTTATGTCCCGCCACATTTTTGACAAAACCATGCGGAATCGGCACACGCAAATCGGCGCGACGCAACACGACCTTGGTAATGTGCTTTCCCTTCATGGCAGGCAGTAACCCGCGCCGGGTGGTTTCAACTTCGGGTAATTCAGGCATGGTGGGAGCTTACAGCCAACAGCCGACGGCTTACAGTTAAAAAAGCTTCGGCTACCAGCTGTTGGCTGTTGGCTGTCGGCTATTAGCTGTATATAAGTGCGGCGCACATGAACCAGACATCCACCTCATTCGGTTTTAAGAAGGTCGGCAGCGACGAAAAGCAGCGCCTTGTCGGCGATGTATTTTCCTCCGTTGCCCAAAACTATGACCTGATGAACGACCTCATGTCCGGCGGGCTGCACCGACTCTGGAAAGACGAATTCGTTCGCCATATCCATGCAAACGACGAGGCGCGCATTGTCGATTTGGCTGGCGGCACCGGCGATATTGCCGTGCGCTTACATAAACGTACCGGCGCACCGATCACCATCATGGACATCAACCCCGACATGCTGAAAGTCGGCCGCGCCCGGCAATTCGACCGTGGCGAATGGAAGCACCTCAATTGGGTTGCCGCCAATGCGGAAGCGCTACCCGTTGCCGATGGTTCACTCGATGTCATCACGATTGCATTCGGCCTGCGCAACGTCACCAACATCCAGCAGGCGCTGAACGATGCGTACCGCACCCTCAAACCCGGCGGGACATTTCTCTGCCTCGAATTCAGCCAGGTTACCACGCCGCTACTCGCCAAACTTTATGACACGTATTCCTTTAAAGTGGTCCCCAAAATCGGCGAGTGGGTGGCGAAGGACCGCGCCTCATACCAATATCTCGTTGAATCCATCCGCATGTTCCCCAAGCAGGAACAACTCGCCGCCATGATGAAACAAGCGGGCTTCGCACGCGTGACCTACAAAAACCTCACCTTCGGCACCGTCGCCATCCACCAAGGCTGGAGGATTTGATGCTGGGTCTCACCACAGTGCGGCTTGCTCAGTGCATGACTCCCCCATGCTGAGTTCAATAAAATACTCTGTGCGATTGTTTTCATTGGCGATGACCCTCGCCCGCCACGACGCGCTATTCGTTTTTGATGCGGCAGGTATTTCGCCATGGCAGCGCCTGCCCTTCACGCTGGCGCGCAAACGCAGCAAGCTGCGCAAAGGCGCGCGATTAGCCGAAGCGCTGCAGGATATGGGGCCGAGCTTCATCAAATTCGGGCAGGCCTTGTCCACCCGCGCCGACCTCATCGGCGACGAACTGGCCGAAGATCTATCCATATTGCAGGACAAGCTCCCCCCCTTCCCTGCTGCCCTCGCCCGCGCCACGCTGGAGGAACAATTCGGCGCCGCGCTCGACACTCTATATACTAGCTTCGACGACACACCCGTCGCCGCCGCCTCCATCGCCCAAGTGCATTTCGCCACCACGCGCGATGGGCGCGAGGTCGCCGTCAAAATTTTGCGGCCCCATATCGAGGCGCGTTTCACCCGCGACATCGAACTATTTACATGGATGGCTGAAATCATCGAACGCAGGCGGCCCCAATATCGCCGCCTGAAACCACGCGCGGTCATCGAAACCTTCGCCGCCACCATCCGTATCGAGCTTGATTTACGCCTCGAGGCTGCCGCCGCCGAGGAATTGCGCGATAACAGCAAAAACGATCCGGATTTCTACGTCCCCGCCATCGACTGGCCACGCACCGCACGGCGCGTACTCACCTTGGAGCGTATCGACGGCATCACCATCAGCAATACGGCCGCGCTCAAAGAAGCAGGCATCGACCTCAACGCCACGATGGAAAAGGCCGCCCGCGCCTTTTTCAACCAGGTTTTCCGCGACGGGTTTTTCCACGCCGACATGCATCCGGGCAATTTGTTCGTGCTCAAAGATGGCCGCCTCGCCCCGGTCGATTTCGGCATCATGGGCCGCATCGATCACAAAAACCAACTCATCCTCGCCCAAATCCTCTGGGGATTCCTCAACGGCGATTATATGAAAGTCGCCACCATCCATCGCGAGGCGGGCTGGATTCCGGCGCATGTATCGGTGGATGCGTTCGCGCAGGCCGTGCGCGCGGTGGGCACCCCCATCATGGGCAAAGCCCTCAATGAAATTTCCATCGGTCGCCTGCTCGGCCAGCTCATTTCCATCGCCCAGAATTTCGAGATGGAAGCCCAGCCGCAACTCCTACTCCTGCAAAAAACGATGGTCACGGCGGAAGGCGTCGGGCGGATGCTCAATCCCAGCATCAATATGTGGAAACTATCCGAACCGCTCATCAAGCAATGGGCGGACGACAATTTATCCGCCCCTGCGCGCATCAAACATTTCGCCCGCGAGGCGGCTGGCATTCTCCGCGACGCCCCACGTGTGCTACGTGAAATGAAGGCGTTCCTTGAGGAGTCCCGCACCCGCGCCCAAACGGCTGAACGACCAGACAATAATGCTGTGCGTGATACTGCTATCCTGCGGATGGGATGGGTGATTGCCGTGCTACTAAGTGGACTTTTAGTGATAGAGATATGGCAGCTACTCTAGCCCTTGCGCCATCCACTCCAATGCACTAAATACACTGGCGAACTGTAGTTAGAGAAAAACCACATGGCATTCCCGCGCAGCGTATTGATTATCATCACCGGTTCCATTGCGGCCTATAAGTCGCTGGAGCTGGTGCGGCTGCTCAAAGCACGCGGGACGGAGGTCCACGCCATCCTGACCAAATCCGGCGCGAAGTTTATCACCCCGCTCGCGGTTTCCTCCCTCACCGGCAGCAAAACCTACGACGACCTGTTTTCGCTGACCGATGAGGTCGAGATGGGCCATATCGAACTCTCACGCATCGCGGACCTCATATTAGTGGCTCCCGCCAGCGCCGACATACTTGCCAAAATGGCCGCCGGCATCGCCGATGATCTTGCGACCACCGCCCTGCTCGCCACCAATAAGCCGGTGATCGTCGCTCCGGCGATGAACCATAAAATGTGGTCGCACGACGCCACGCAGCGTAACATCGCGCAACTCAAGCAGGACGGCATCACCGTCATCGAGCCCACCGAGGGCGACATGGCCTGCGGCGAATACGGCGTCGGCCGCATGGCGGAACCGGAAGATATCATCCAATTTATAGAACGTCATTCCGGCGAAAGCCGGAATCCATCTTCTGCAAAAAAATGGATGCCAACTTCCGTTGGCATAACGGCAGAGTTAAAAGGCAAGCGCGCCATCGTCACCAGCGGGCCGACAACGGAACCGATCGACCCGGTGCGTTACCTCGGCAATCGCTCGTCCGGCAAGCAGGGCCATGCCATTGCCGAAGCGTTGGCTGCGGCAGGCGTGGATGTCACGTTGATTTCGGGGAAGGTCTCATTGCCCGATCCGCGCGGGATGAAAACCATCCATGTCGCCACGGCGGATGAAATGCTGAGAGCGGTAGAAGCCGCACTTCCCGCCGATATTTTCGTCGGTGCGGCAGCCGTCGCTGACTGGCGGATGACCCATGTCGCCACCCAGAAAATAAAAAAGCACGATAAACTCACCAAACTCACCCTCGACCTCGTGCCGACGACTGATATACTCGCCACCGTCGGCAACCACAAAAAACGCCCGGCGCTGGTGATCGGATTCGCCGCTGAGACCGATAAGCTCGTTGAAAACTCCCGCACCAAACGCCTGAAAAAAAATTGTGATTGGATTGTCGCCAACAAGGTCAAAGACGGCGCGGTATTCGGCGCGGATGACAACGAAGTACTATTCGTCGACGCTTCCGGTGAAGCCAAATGGCCGCGCATGAGCAAACGCGCCGTGGCAGAAAGACTCACCCAATCCATCACCGAATTTTTCGAGAAACCTTCCCTACGCAAAGGAAAAGCATCATGAGCAAAGTATCCATCGCCCTCACCCGATTGCCGCATGGCAAGGATTTGCCGCTGCCCGCCTACGCCACCACGCACAGCGCGGGGATGGACCTCGTCGCGGCAATCAGTGAAGCCGTCACGCTTACCCCGGGCGAGCGCAAACTGATTCCCACCGGATTGAGCATCGCCTTGCCTGATGGTTATGAAGCGCAAGTGCGCCCACGTTCGGGCCTCGCACTTAAAAACGGCATCACCGTCGCCAACGCGCCGGGCACCATCGATGCGGATTATCGCGGCGAGGTCGGCGTCATCCTCATCAATCTCGGTCAGGAAAATTTTACCGTCGAGCGCGGCATGCGCGTGGCGCAAATGATCATCGCGCCCTATACCCGCGCGACCTTCCTTGAAGTCACCGATCTTCCCGAATCCGAACGCGGCCAAGGCGGTTTCGGCTCCACCGGCACGAGAGGCTAGTATGCTAACACCATCACGCAAAACATTTTATGCCGTCGAAGCCGTGCTGTTCATCGCCTATAATTGCAAAGCCGGGCCGATTTCAAGCGCCGAAATCGCCGACCAGCAGCGCCTGCCCACACGCTATCTTGAGCCGTTGATGCAAAAACTCGTCCGCGCCGGCATCCTACGCGGCGTGCGCGGTCCCTCTGGCGGCTACGTGCTCGGTCGCGAGCGTCGCCGCATCACCCTCAAGGATATCTGCGACGTGGTGGAAGAGGAACATGCGCTACCTGAATCGACCATGCCACTCGGTCAGCAAGTGTTGAACCCCGAAGTCAGCAACCTTCTCGGCATCTGGAGTGGGTCGCTGAACGAGATCACGATTGCTTATTTATGTGATCGCGCCAATGCATTGGGCATTGAGAACATCGCCATCACCGCCACCGATTTTGCCATCTAGGAGTATTCCATGAACAATCCCGCCCTCGCCGCAAAGGAGCCTGCCATGACCATCCGCCCTGCTATCGACCATCTCGACGCCCCGCGCGGCCGGGTGTATGAAAGCATCTTGGAAACCGTCGGCCAAACGCCAATGGTGCGGCTCAACCGCATCGCCGCCGATGCCGGAGCAAAAGCGACCGTCTATGCCAAGCTGGAATTTTTTAATCCGCTTTCTTCCATCAAAGACCGCATCGCGCTGTCGATGATTGAAGTCGCCGAACGCGATGGACTCATTAAACCGGATAGCGTGCTCGTTGAACCCACCTCGGGCAATACCGGTATCGCTCTGGCGTTCGTCTGCGCGGCAAAGGGTTACAAGCTCATTCTCACCATGCCCGAGTCGATGTCGATGGAACGCCGAAAAATGTTGAAGTTTCTTGGCGCCGAACTCGAGCTAACACCCGCGCCCAAAGGGATGCGCGGTGCGATCGAGAAGGCAGAAGAAATTGTCGCCAGCAATCCGAAAGCGGTGATGCTGCAACAGTTCAAGAACCTCGCCAATCCATGGATTCATACCAAAACCACGGCAGAAGAAATCTGGCAGGATACAGCAGGTGAAGTCGATGTCGTGGTGGCCGGTGTCGGCACCGGTGGCTCGATTACTGGCATCGGACAAGTGCTCAAGGAACGCAAAGCTAGCATACGCATCGTGGCGATTGAGCCGGAGGATAGCCCGGTGCTTTCCGGCGGCAATCCCGGCCCGCATAAAATCCAGGGCATCGGCGCCGGCTTTATTCCCGATGTGCTCCAGCGCGACGTGATCGACGAAGTCATCACCATCAGCAACGCTACTGCCTTCGCCACCGCGCGCGACGTGGCCAGACTCGACGGCATTCCGGTCGGTATTTCCTCCGGCGCAACCATTGCCGCCGCGCTTGAAATCGCCAAACGCCCCGAGATGCAAGGCAAGACCATCGTCGTCATTGTCGCCTCCTCTGCCGAGCGCTACCTGACCACGGATTTATTTGCCGAGATTTAGCCCTCACCCAAAATTCGTAAGGGCGAATTTTGGCCTCTCCCGGTGGGAGAGGGTGCCGTGGGGCGAGAGCGTGCCTCTTGCTTACCTCTCCCACCGGGAGAGGTCGAAAATCGTTCTTTACGATTTTCGGGTGAGGGCTTGAGGAAATTCCCATTCACTCTATGCTATCCGCATGAACCTCACCCAACAACGCCGGTACGCCCGCCAGATCATGCTGCCGGAAGTGGGCGAGACGGGTCAGGCCAAACTACTGAAGGCGCGCGTGCTCGTCATTGGCGCGGGCGGATTGGGCTCACCGCTGATTACATATCTTGCGGCAGCAGGCGTGGGCCATCTCGGCATCATCGATAATGACCGGGTGGAACTCTCCAACCTTGCCCGCCAGATTATCCATGAAACTGGCGATATTGGCCGCCTCAAAGTCGAAAGCGCCGCCGACCGTATCCATGAACTCAATCCGGACGTAACGGTAAAAATCTATCCCTACGCGCTCACCGCCGAGAATGCGGCGAAACTCATCACCGATTATGACATCGTCGCCGATGGCAGCGATAATTTCGTTACGCGCTTTGCAGTCAATGCAGCTTGTGTGAAAACACGAAAGCTGCTCGTCAGCGCCGCCATAAGCGGATTCTCCGGGCAAATCATGACCATCGCTCCGGGCGGTCCATGCTACCAGTGCGTGGTACATCCCGATGCGCCTGAGGCCAATACATGCAAGGAATCCGGCGTGATAGGCCCGCTTGCGGGTTTGGTAGGTTCGGCGCAAGCGCTCGAAGTTACCCGTGCCATTCTCGGATTTCCTGCCCTCATTTCCAAACTCGCGCTGTTCGACGGCAAAACCCACCAGCAACGGCTAGTGGATATCATCCGTGATGCCGATTGTCCGATTTGCAATTCAGGCATATAAGAGAGTATGCTCAAACGCGCTGCTGTCATTTTCCTACTGCTCGCCTCACCACTTGCGGCGCAGGATGCATCCATTCTCAACCCATCCGGCCTGCCGATTCCGCGCTTTGTTTCGCTGAAGTACGATGAAGTGAATGTGCGCGTCGGTCCCGGTAAACGCTACCCTATCCGCTGGGTATATCACCGGCTTCGCCTGCCGGTGCAGGTGATCGAGGAGTTCGCCCACTGGCGCAAGATCAAGGATTATGACGGTTCGGTCGGTTGGGTGCAGAAAGCCATGCTGGACGGCGCACGTACCGCACTGATTATGGACAAGCCGCAGAATCTCTACGCCGAGCCGGAAGTTTCCTCCGCGCCGATTATTCGTGCGTCACCACTGGTGATTGTAAACCTGCTCAATTGCAAGCCAGATTGGTGCAAAGTCGCCATTGGAGAACGTAAAGCCTGGATTCGCAAAGCCGATATCTGGGGTGTCACGCGGGAAGAAGTGTTCGACGATTAATTATGTATTTTCTTATCAAAACACTTATCACCGCGCTGATCGTTGCCGGCATTTCCGAGCTGGCCCGGCGCTATAGTCTTGTCGCCGCCGCACTCGCTTCTTTGCCGCTGACTTCTATTCTGGCGATGGTATGGCTGTATCACGATACGCACGACCTGCAAAAAATCAGCGCGCTTTCTTACAGCATTTTGTGGCTGGTAATTCCTTCGCTTTTATTTTTTCTGGTGCTGCCGCTACTGATTCAACACGGATTTAAATTCTACGCCGCGCTGTTCACCTCCTGCCTGATCATGTCGGCGGGGTATGGGGCGTTTATCGTTATCAGGAAATTGGTCGCTTAGTAGCCCGTCATAATCCGCTGGACGAGCTCACCTACCGACGGAACAAACCCGTTCGAATAATACGGGTCCTGCGCGAATTTATAGGCATTGTGGCCGGAGAACATGAGGTTGTGGTCCAGCGGGCCGCCACGCACGATATCCTGCAGTGTTTTCTGAATGCAGAAGCTGCGCGGATCCGCTTTTTTTCCGGTCGTATAATCGTCGTGATCTTTCCAGTTCGAGAACCGGCAGTGGGTGAGGCAGCCCATACAATCAACCTGATCGACATGGATTTCATTGGCTTTTTCCGGTGTCACAAACATCAGCGTATTATCCGGTGTTTTCATCGCCTCGGTAAAACCAAGCGCGCCCCATGAATCAGCGCGTTCTTTATCTTCCGACGTCACGTAATGCGGGCGCTTGCGTGGACCAAAAAGATAGGGCTCAGTGAGGTACCCTTCCGGCTCAGTCGAAAACGGAATCTGCCGCTCGTTACGCGCGCGCAGTTCCTGAATGAAGCTATTATTCACCGCCGAGGAATAAAACCCCGTCGGCGAGAAATGATTGAGGAACACATCGCCTTTTTTCAGCGTCATCAGCCGGTGTTTCCATTCCTCGGGAATCGGGCTTTCTTTCGTCAGCAACGGACGTGTGCCGAACTGAAACGCGATCGGTCCGATTTCCGGATTGTCGAGCCAATGCTCCCAGTCCTTGAGGTGCCAGGCACCGCCCGCCATGATAATCGGCACGTGGTGCAGCCCCACCTCATTCATGAAACGGCGTAGTTCGACCACGCGCGGATAGGGATCCTCCGGACGATCGGGGTCTTCGCTGTTCGATAGACCGTTATGCCCGCCCGCCAGCCACGGATC
>JANNSK010000062.1:0-5113 GCA_031402515.1 Alphaproteobacteria bacterium
AGGTCCGCAAGACGATCCGCCGCGTCCAGAGCGAGCGGCAGATCAGCATTCTCTACACGTCGCATAACATGAAGGACATCGAAGAAGTCTGCGATCGTGTGATCTTTCTGCACAAAGGGAAGATCGTCGCTGAAGGCACTCCTGCAGACATCGTTTCCAATTCACAGCAGAACTCACTCGAAGACGTCTTCATCAAGATCGCGCGCAGCGGCGAGATCGAAGACGAGCCGGACACCACTAGCAAGGCACCATGAACTTCCGCATCATTTCTGCGCTTGTCTTGCGCTATCTGTTTCTCTACACTCGTTCACCGATGCGGTTGATCGAGCTCGTCTTCTGGCCGATTGTTGAACTGGTTGTGTGGGGAAGTCTCACCATGTTTTTGCAGAAAAAGGTTGAGATATTCGATCCGAATTTCGCAAAGTTCGTGGTCTTTCTTATCGGAGGCGTGATTCTATGGGATGTGCTTTTCCGCGCCCAGCAGGGCGTGGCAATTTCATTCCTCGAAGATGTCTGGACTCGAAACCTGATAAATGTCTTCGTAGCACCTGTGAGAACATCAGAATTTGTTTCCGCCACCTTCGTTATCGGCTTTCTTCGAATCTGCGTGACAGTGATGGTGCTTTCCGTCGTCGCTGCCGTCGCCTATAATTTCAATGTCTTCGTCTTGAGGTGGAGCATATTGCCATTCTTCGCAAACCTCATGGTCTTCGGGTGGTCTCTTGGAATGATATCGACGGCGTTGATTCTCCGCTGGGGCCAGGCAGCTGAGTCACTTGCATGGGCGATTCCATTTTTTATTCAGCCGCTTGTTGCAGTCGCCTATCCTGTCGACAGCCTCCCAAGCTGGATTCAACCGATCACGCAGATTTTTCCGGCCACGCACATTTTCGAAGGCATGCGCGATGTCCTCAATCCCGCCATCGGTCACGCCAGTTGGTATCACCTCGGGATGGCTGCGGGTTTGAACGTCGTCTTCATGGCGCTCGCCGCCTGGATTTTCGCGTCCACTCTCCGCGCCACACGGCGCAAGGGCTTGCTCACCAAGTTCGCGACGCAGTAGCCCGTTAAATATCGTCCTGAACAGTGTCTCGGATCAGCGAGCGAGGTCGATTGCCAAGTTGGCACCCTTACTGACTCGGATTCCTTGACGCTTCGGCATAATGAAAAGATCCCATCGGTCGCGACTAAATCCACCCCTACCCTCTTGCTCCCCGTCTCCGGCGCGCGCGCTGGCTACTCCGATCCGGCACCAGCGGTAGGGATTTCCTGCAGTCGGATCGTAGTCATTCTCCTTACAAAAAAGTCACGAAAAAATGTCGTGCATGCTGCTCATTTTTGTGTATAACTGAACCCTCGCACACACGGCGATGACGTTTAGTGCAGCAGCGAATTTGTCGGCACAAAAATCACCCGCTCGGATTCGGCGATATTACTGATGCGGGCGTTAGGTGTGCCGGGTTGTTCGCGGCGAGCGCGGGCAACCACTTCAGGCGGGGGCGGCGCATCCGATAATGCCTCGACCATTTGATACACCGCCGGTTCCCGGGGTGGATTGGCGTGGGCGATATGGTTAATCTGGCGAATGCGAGCGTCGAAGGTCGGGTAACCCGACCAGGCATAGCGCAGGGCGCGTTTCCAACTCGGCTGGCCGGTCGACATCGCTTTCATTTTTTCAAATGCGCTGACGAGCGCCGCCGGGTCGCCGCTCAAACGTATGCCTTCGCGGTCAGCGGCAAGCTCAGATGGTTTGACGCTGAATTGATGGCCGATGACCCAGCCAATGACGCCGCCAACGATCACCGACGCGATGCGTGCCAGACCAAGCATCCCGCGCTTGAACCAATTTTTATCGACCAGTGTATAGATAGCGCGATTTTTGGTATCCACCATGATCTGACCGGTTTTCGGATCCATCATCGGACCGTAGTCGGTATAGCGCTGCTGAATGGCAATGCCGACGGTATCACCTACCATCACGCCGCCACCAAGGGATACGAGATCGATCACCGCGCGGCGATTGTTTTTCGCGTCGTGTAGCGCGTGCCCAAGTTCATGGCCAAGCACCCCGAGCACTTCGCGCAGGGTGAGCATTTTCAAAAGTCCGGTGGACATGACAACTTCGGATTCGGAAGCATCAATCGCGTTGGGGTCCTTGCTGTCGGTGACGATGAGTTGCAGTGTTTTGGGGAATCCGGCGCGACGGCAGAGTTCGCGCCAACCGGCGTAGAGTTCCGGATGTGAGTCAGCAGTGATTTCCTGCGCGTGGGAAAATCCCATGCTGCGGAACTGCAGCATCAATGCCGGGTCGATATTGTCGGAGTTCATGCGCGCGCGGGGTTTTAAGCGTGGGTCGATATTTGTTGTTTCGGAAAGCACCTCATCCGGCGCGAAACGGTGACCGCCATGGCCGCCCTTGAACCAACCCGAAACACGCAAGCCCATGCGGCGATACTGAAGTGGAATGTCCGAATTGTCGGGGCCGAGCGCCATCAGACAGTGACCCCCTTCGAAGCATCAACGCGCGACACTAATTCGCGCATGCCGGTGATGGTGGTTGAGGGCAGCACAGACGCGCAGGCATGACAGGCGCAGCCCGATGCGTGAGAAACAGTGGCCGCCACCGGGGCGCAGGCATGACAGGCGCAGCCCGATGCATGGGCGACGGTATTAGCAATGGAAGGTTTATCCATGGCACACTCCTTGATTCTGATTCCATTCTAACGCGAATTACCCCCGAGAAGTGTGACAGTTTGATGAAAATCAGGGGGATGGACCGGGTTACAAATCTTCACACAATCTTCATATTTCTCCCGGAAATGCCTGATATAGTCGAATTATCGTTATGAAGGAGACAGCTATGACCGATCAAAAACCGCCGTCAAAAACCGTTGCCGAATGGCGACATTCGAATACAGATTTTGTCTCACCCGAAGGCAATGCTTGGATAAGCCTGTTCAGCAGGGATGAGACATCACTACACATCGGTAAGCTTGAGAAGAACAGCGATGGAATCTACCACGACGATACCTCCCTCTCGGTAACGCCCAACGGCAAAGGAAAATCCCGGGTAGAAATCTCTGAAACCGTGGAAACGCGTTCGGAAAAACGCGCGCCACGCTTCTTACGTGGCAGAGTCTTCATGGTATATCCCACTATTAAAAGCCATGGCGAAGCGTCCATTGATATTACTGCCGAACAGGCCGCAGCATTAGTAAAGGCACTGAAAGCGAGTCAAGAGCCAGAACGCGATGCGATGCGGCTTACGAACTTTGCGATTGCGAGCATCAATGCCAAAGATCCGCAGGCCGTTGGCGACTTGCTGGACGGGCTGAAGGATCAAAAGAGAAATCTCTCAGACCTGCTCGACGCACAGGGCAAGAAAACCCACGATGTTTCCCTGTCCCTGACTCTGGCTCAATCCGGCAGAAGAATTCCGGGAATGGTCATTCGCTAACCTCGCCAAACGAAGAAGCTGCGCCAAAAACAGGCTGCGCATTGCATCGCATTGATTTTCCGGGTATAACTGGGAACCAATGCTGGGAATTCGCACACAACCGTCCTTGAGCCGCGATTTTACGCTGCTGTCGATTTTTATCGTCCTGATTCTGCTGACCGTTTCCACGTGGGTCACGGTTGAAACGTTCGACAACCATGCGGGTTCCGTCGCCAAGCAGATGGAAAACGAGGCGCTGCGCATCGACCGCGCGATGATTGTCGAAATCGAAAACGCCTCGTACCTTCTGGAATCGCTCGGCCGCCAGATCCAGACCACCGGGCCAGAAAAGTATGAGGCCATCGCGCAATTGTTCTTTTCGTTTGCCAAAACGGAAGGGCCGAAGCGCAGCAACTTCTCGTGGATCGACAAAAACCAGATGCTGGTGATTTCGAGCAACCTCGGCGTGCTTGCCAAATCCATCGATGTCTCGGACCGCGACTATGTAAAGAAATCTATCGCCGAACCATGGAAGGTCCATATGGGACGACCCATCATGGGTCGCCTGTCGCAGAAAATCGTGCTGCCGCTTTCCCTCGGCCTTACCGATGTACACGGAACGTATGTCGGCACCGCCATCGTCGCCCTCGACGTGCAAATGCTGGCCGATGAAATCACCCGCGTCATCAAGGATTCTGGCGTCGAGTTCGCCATCACCAATATGGGCCTCACGCTGATTACCCAGACACCCGCCTCGGAGCGGTTCTTCAACAACACCTTTAACATGAACCAGTTGTCGAAGATCGATTTCGCCAAAGTCAGCGCCAGCCGCTACTCCAGACCGGGGATTCTCGATCGCGGCAAAATTTTCTCCTACTATGAGCGTTCGAGTAAATACCCGTTTGTGATTTTCGTCGGCATCGACTCAGATCATACATCGGAATCCATCCAGAGCGTGCTGCTTCCGCGCCTGTTCCAACTGATTGTTATCGCACTGTTCCTGCTATTCGTGCTGTGGACGGTGCGCAAGCGCATCATCCAGCCGGTGATGCAACTCACCTATCGCGCCTCGGCCATCGTGCGCGGCGAACGCTTCGATGGCGAACAGCTCATCGGACCGCTTGAGATCGAACAGCTCTCCTACGAAATTCGCCGTCTTTATGACTATATCGAGGAGCGCCGGCGTGTGGAAAGCGAACTGCGCCTCAAAAACGCCGAACTTACGCGCATCAAGGAAGCGGCACATCTCACCAATCAAGTGAAGGCGGATTTCTTCGCCTATGTCGGCCATGAACTTACGGAGCCGGTACAGTTGGTGCGCGAACAAATCGAGACGATCAAGGATCAGCATTTCGGCACGATCGACAATCCCAAATACGTCCAGCACGCGCGCGATATCCATGAGCAGGCATTGCAGTTGCTCGAGATGCTTGCTGATATTAAGGCTATCTCAGAAGCGGAAACCGGCTTGCTCGCACTCACCGAAGGCGAGATAGACCTTCACTTCATCCTGCAGAAGACTACGAGGATTTTCCGCGATCGCAACCCAGGCGGTGTCGATGCGCAGCTCGATGTCAACACCACCCTGCCCCGCGTGCGTGGCGATGAACTCAGGCTGAAACAGATGATACTCAATATCCTGAACGCTTCGGCACGGCATCTCACTGCGGGCGATAC
>JANNSK010000063.1:0-2318 GCA_031402515.1 Alphaproteobacteria bacterium
TGAGAGCCCTTGCTCCGTCATATACAAGCTCTTGCGGCCGCTGATGCTGGTGGCGAATCATACGTCCTATCTCGATGTTTTTGTGCTGGGTTCGCTCGCCCCGCTTTCCTTCACACCGAAAAAGGAAATCCGTAGCTGGCCGGTGATTGGGTTCTTGTGCGTGCTCGCCGATTGCGTATTCGTCGAGCGCAAGCCGACCGAAATCAACGAAGCCAAAGCCCAAATGGAACGTCGCCTCGACAAGGACAAAATCCTCTGCCTGTTTCCCGAGGGCACCACGAGCGACGGCAAAGCCGTGCTGCCATTTCGTAGCGGGTTTTTAAGTTTGGCCGAAGAATACCAGATGCCGGTGCAGCCAGCGATGATTGCCTATACCCATATCGGCGACGAACCGCTCACCGATGCGCGGCGGGAAGAAGTGGCGTGGATTGGTGAGACGACCTTCTTCGGGCATATCTTGCATCTGTTTGGCTTGCCTGCGTTGCGTGCCGAGGTGGTGTTGCATCCGGCGCTGCAGTTCGAGCAGTTCGAAGATCGCAAAGAAATCAGCAAAGCTGCGGAAGAAACCATCCGTCAGTCGCTGGATAATGTATGGAAGCGTCATGCTCACTGAAATTACTGAAGCGGCGTACGGCGTAAAGATAGATTTGAAATATGCGACCGCTGATAATTTCACCGGTAAAGCGGTTTACACAAAAAACGCCCGCTGCTTTCTGCATGAGGATGCGGCGGAGAAATTAAAAACCGCGATCGCGCTCGCGGATACGCAGGGCTACCGTTTCCTGATTTTTGATGCGTTCCGCCCGTCCGAGGCGCAATGGAAATTATGGGGTCATACGCCCGATCCGCATTTCCTTGCCGACCCTGCCAAAGGCTCGCCGCATTCGCGCGGAGTGGCGGTGGATTTAACCCTCATCCGAGCCGATGGAACCCCGCTTGATATGGGTACGGAGTTCGACGCCTTCACCCCGCTTTCCCACCACGGCAACCTTGCCGTGCATGCCGAGGCCCAGCGCAATCGCTTGTTGTTAATGGGCATTATGTCCATAGCGGGCTGGGATTTCTACCGCAATGAATGGTGGCATTATCAATTGTTTAACTCGCGGCAATATAAGCTTTATTCGGATGCGGTTGCGGCCACAGGAATCATGGCGGAAACTGCCTAAAATGCTCCCCAATATTCATTCATTTTAAACATCCTTCATCTATGCTATAAGTAGGATAACAGAGGTCCGCCATGGGCCCAGGAAGGTGCTAGAAATGGATGCGTTGAATACAGCAGTATCGGGATTGAATGCGGCCGCACTTCGGTTGAAAACCAGCGCGGGCAACGTTGCCAATCAGAATACGCCCAATTTCAAAGCCCAGAAAGTCGAGCAACAGGCGCTCGATGTGGGCGGTGTAAGAACCGACGTCGTCGATAAAGACCCGGCGACGGTCACTAGCGTCGATCTCGATGGCAATGCGGTAGAACTTCCCAATACTTCACCTGAGCAGGAAATCGTCGAGCAAATTGTGGCGAGCTATACCTACAAAGCCAACCTGAAAACGATCCAGGTGGTGCAGGACCTGCAGGAATCACTGCTGGATATTCAGGCGTAATACGAGCCACGAGCCTACAGCTTTTAGCTGTAGGGCTGGGGCTAAACCGCTTCCACCGAAATCACCTCGGGCACGTAATGCTTGAGCATATTTTCAATGCCGGATTTGAGCGTCGCGGTCGATGATGGGCAGCCGGAGCAGGCGCCGTGCATTTCGAGTTTCACGATGCCGTCTTTAAACGCGTGGAAAATAATATCGCCGCCGTCTTGCGCCACGGCGGGCCGCACGCGGGTTTCGATGAGTTCTTTAATCTGGTCGACGATTTCCTGCTCATCCGCTGAATAATTCTCCACGCGCGCTTCTTTTTTGGCGCCGCCTTCGATCATCAGCGGATGGCCGGATTGGTAATGCTCCATCACCGTGGTGAGGATTTGCGGTTTCAGCACATCCCACACCGAGGCTTCCGTTTTGGTGACGGTGATAAAGTCCGACCCATAAAAAACCGCGCGGATATCGGGTAACTCAAAAAGCGCAGCAGCGAGGGGCGAGACGCTGGCGTTTTCCTTATCGGTGAAAAACGCAGTTTTATCCGCCAGCACATCCTGCCCGGGCAGGAACTTCATCGTGTTCGGATTCGGTGTCGGTTCAGTTTGTATGAACATACAAGGCATATAGATGCTAAAAGCCAGCGCAGCAAGGAGAGTGTAAAGCCGCTTGCTCGGTGCCAGCTCCCGCTTGCTCCGTGCTTGACTCCCCCGCTTGCGGGGGAGTCGACG
>JANNSK010000064.1:0-30311 GCA_031402515.1 Alphaproteobacteria bacterium
CCGCTGCTGTGGTTCTTCGAAGAGCGCGATAAGATTCTGGAATTTTATGAGCGTGCGTCCGGTGCGCGTTTCCATTCGGCCTATATTCGCCCCGGCGGATTGCATCAGGACATCCCGCAGAAACTGGTCGACGATATGGGACGTTTTGTCGAGGGATTCGAGAAAGTCATCGACGATGTGGCTACCTTGATCAACGAAAACCGCATCTGGAAACAGCGTACGGTCGATGTGGGTGCGGTGAATGCGAAGGATGCGCTGGCCTGGGGCTTTAGTGGGCCGATGCTGCGTGCCTCCGGCGTCGCCTGGGATTTGCGCAAGTCGCAATCCTATGAAATTTATGAGCAGCTTGATTTCGATATTCCGGTGGGCAAGCATGGGGATTGCTATGACCGCTACCTCGTGCGGATGGAGGAAATGCGCCAGTCACTAAAAATCGTCAAACAGTGTCTTGCCAGACTTCCCGGTGGAGCCGTAGTGACGGATGATCCAAAGATCGCCCCACCCAAACGCGCGCTGATGAAACAGTCGATGGAAGCGCTGATTCACCACTTCAAACTCTATACCGAGGGTTACCACGTGCCCGCAGGCGAAACCTATACGGCGGTTGAAACGCCGAAAGGCGAATTTGCCGTGTTCCTGGTGGCGGATGGCACGAACCGGCCCTATCGCTGCCGCATCCACGCGCCGGGCTTCGCCCATCTGGCCGCGCTCGATTTCATGGTGAAGGGCCATATGCTTGCCGACGTTTCGGCCATCATCGGCTCCCTCGATATTGTATTCGGAGAAATTGACCGATGAAATCGTTCCTTCTTGCCCTTGCCCTCATGATAGCTGCTGCGCCGGCCTATGCCTGCAAATATATTCCTTTGGGCTATGGCAAAACGCTGAATGCCGAGCAGCAAGCTGAACTCGCACGCGACAAAGGGGCTTTGGAGAAGCTGCGTTGGCTAAGCGATGCTCAGTGCAGTGAAGGTGGAAAACCCATTATCACTACATGTGATCACGATATGGGGCCGTGCGATAAGTTGCCTGCCGAAGAGCGCGCTAAATTCGTTTATAGCAAAGATGGTGTGCGCTACATGCAGACGCCAGAGCAGGCAGCAGAGAATGGGCGTCGCATGGAACAATTGTACGATAAGTGGAAATAGTATGGCAGGCGCAGCAACAGTAAACGTCGAACAGCCGACGAACTTCGAGTTCACGCCCGAGAATCTAAAGGCGGCGGAGAAGATTATTGCCAAATATCCGAAAGGGTTCCAGCAATCGGCGGTGATGCCACTGTTGATGATGGCGCAAAAACAGAACAAGAACTGGCTGCCGCTGAAGGCCATGGAGTGTGTGGCGAACATGCTGGATATGCCGTTCATTCGCGTGCAGGAAGTGGCGAGTTTCTACACGATGTATAATCTGGCGCCGGTTGGCCGTTACCATGTGCAATGCTGCACGACGACGCCATGTTGGCTGCGCGGTTCGGACGATGTGGTGAAGGCCTGCAAGGATTCGTTAGGCATAGGCCTTGGCGAAACCACACCGGATGGGATGTTTACTTTGTCCGAAGCCGAATGCCTCGGCGCCTGCGTCAACGCGCCGATGGTGATGGTGTCGGACGGCAATGACGGCACGGAAATTTTCTACGAGGATTTGAACTACGCCAATACGCGTGAGTTGCTGCTCGGCCTGCGCCGCCACACCAAGCCGCGTAAGGGCCCGCAGACTGGCCGGCGCTCCTCCGAGCCCGAAGGCGGCCTCACCACGCTGAAGGAGACGGCGTGATGCTGAACGACAAGGACCGCATATTCACTAACCTTTACGGCTTTCAGGATTTCCGTCTTGAGGCGGCGAAGAAGCGCGGGGATTGGGATAATACGAAAAAGTTGCTTGAGCTGGGGCGGGATAAAATTATTGAGGAAGTGAAAAATTCCGGCCTGCGCGGGCGCGGCGGGGCGGGGTTCTCGACGGGGCTGAAATGGTCCTTCATGCCGAAGAAGACGGACGGGCGTCCGGCGTACCTGATCGTGAATGCGGATGAGGGCGAGCCGGGGACGTGCAAGGACCGCGACATGATGCGCCATGATCCGCACAAGCTGGTCGAGGGTTGCCTCATCGCCGGGTTCGCGATTGGGGCCTGCGCGGCATACATCTATATACGTGGCGAGTTCCGCGAGGAGCATGACAATCTGCAAACGGCGATTGACGAGGCTTATGCGGCGGGGCTCATCGGCAAGAATGCCTGCGGTTCGGGTTATGATTTCGACGTGTTCATCCATCGCGGCGCGGGTGCCTATATCTGCGGCGAGGAAATGGCGCTCATCGAATCGCTCGAAGGTAAAAAGGGCCAGCCGCGCCTGAAGCCGCCATTCCCGGCTGGTTCCGGCGTTTGGGGATGCCCGACCACGGTGAACAATGTGGAATCCATCGCGGTGACGCCGACGATTTTGCGTAAAGGGGCGGCGTGGTTCGCAGGTATTGGCCGCCCGAATAATACCGGCACCAAAGTGTTCTGCATTTCGGGCCATGTGAATAATCCGTGCAATGTGGAAGAGGCGATGGGCATTCCGTTGCGCGAACTGATTGATAAACATGCGGGCGGCGTGCGTGGCGGCTGGGATAATCTACTCGCCATCATTCCCGGCGGTTCGTCTGTACCTGTGCTGCCGAAATCCATTTGCGATACGATATTGATGGATTTTGATTCGCTGCGCGAAGTGCGTTCCGGTCTTGGTACGGCGGCGGTCATCGTCATGGATAAATCGACGGATATTGTGAAGGCCATCGCGCGATTGAGCAAATTCTACATGCATGAATCCTGCGGCCAGTGCACACCGTGCCGTGAAGGCACCGGCTGGCTGTGGAAAATGATGGAGCGCATGGTCGTGGGCAACGCTCGCCGCGAAGACATCGACCATATGCTGGATGTTGCCTCGCGCATCGAAGGCCACACGATTTGTGCGCTGGGTGACGCCGCCGCGTGGCCAGTGCAAGGCCTCGTCCGCCATTTCCGCTCGGAGATCGAACGCCGCATCGACGAATTCAGCAGGAGGGCAGCGTGAGCGAAGCAAGCCTTAAGAATTTTATTACACAATCTTTGATAGAAATATCTGAAGCCGTGTCAGAGGCAGCAAAAAAAACAAAAAAAATCCCCAATCACTTTGCTTCATTTCCAAGAGGTCCCGGCAGTGATAGCTCAGCAATCAGTGATGTCAAATTTGACCTTGCAGTGACGATTAGTGATTCCAATAGTGGTAAGGGCGGAGGCTCAGCAGGGTTTAATATTCACGTAGTGAAAGCAAATTTAGGTGCTGATGTGGCAACTGCATCTGCAAGAGAAGAAGTTTCCAGGATTACTTTTGCGGTTCCCATCTGTTTTGCTGTGAATGAGGAAAAATAATGCAAAATAAACTTATCATATGTGTAATATGTGTAATGTTAGTGCTGCTCCCCGCGATCTCCGTCGCTGCTCCAAATATAAAATGGGCTGATATTAAAACCTTAAAATGCACTTTTATCAAAGGAGTATCTTTCGATGGGAAATCCGTGGAGACGACATCCACTCCATTTGGCAAAGATTCAACCTTGATTATTGACTCTATTGATTTGAATAAAAAGACAGTACGAGCAGTTGGCAATGCGGGTGGAGATGACGCTTCCATTTTGGAGGCTAGCGATGAATCTGGAATGCTGACTATGGTTGATAGGACGGATAGCGGGAATTGGATATTCGATACTGTCTTTAAAGATGATAAAGGCAACCTTTATATAACTTCATCAAGACATGTAGCGCTTTTTGGCCAACCAATTTTTAGCCAAAGCTACGGAACATGTAAAATTTGGAATTGAGAAATTAGTTATGCCCAAAATGAAACTCGATGGCCGCGAAGTGGAGTTCACCCCAGGCGAGGCGGTGATTCAGGTGTGTGATCGCGAGGGCGTGGAGATTCCGCGCTTCTGCTATCACGACCGGCTCAAAATCGCTGGCAATTGCCGGATGTGTTTAGTGGAAGTGCGTCCCGGTCCGCCCAAACCGCAAGCGTCGTGCGCGTTGCCAGCTGCGGAGAATATGGAAGTGTTCACCGCCTCGCCGATGGTAAAAAAGGCCCGCGAAGGGGTGATGGAATTCCTACTCATCAACCACCCGCTGGATTGCCCGATCTGCGACCAGGGCGGCGAGTGCGACCTGCAGGACGAAACGATGGCCTACGGCTCCGGCATCAGCCGCTACCACGACCATAAGCGCGCGGTGGAGGACAAGGACATGGGCCCGCTGGTCAAAACGGCGATGACGCGCTGCATCCACTGCACGCGCTGCGTGCGCTTTGTCGAGGATGTGGCGGGCGTGCCGGAGCTTGGCGCGCTGGGCCGTGGCGAGCATATGGAAATTACCACCTATCTTGAAAAATCCCTGACTTCAGAGCTTTCAGCCAACATCATCGATCTTTGCCCCGTTGGTGCGCTGACCTCGAAACCCTATGCATTCAAGGGCCGCCCGTGGGAACTCACGAAAACCGAATCGATCGACGTGCTGGATGCGGTGGGTAGTAATATCCGCATCGATTCGCGCGGCGAGGCGGTGATGCGCATCCTGCCGCGCCTGCATGAAGACATCAACGAGGAATGGATTTCCGACAAAACACGCTACGCGATGGACGGGCTGCGCGTACAGCGCCTCGACAAGCCTTACATTCGCCAAGGCGGGAAGCTATTTCCGGCGACATGGGCGGAAGCGTTCGCCGCGATTGCCGAGAAAATGAAATCCCTCAAAGGCGCGGAAATGGCGGCGATTGCGGGCAATCTCGCCGATGTGGAATCCATGCTGGCGCTGAAAGATTTAATGGTGGCGGTCGGTTCGCCCAATCTTGAATGTCGGCAGGATGGCGCGCATATCGATGCGTCGCATCGCGGCCACTATATCATGAATACCGGCATTGCGAATCTGGAAAAGGCGGATGTGGTGCTGCTCATCGGCACCAACCCGCGCTGGGAAGCACCGCTGGTCAATACCCGCCTGCGCAAGGCGTATCTGCGCCGTGGCACCAAAGTATATCATGTCGGCGAGGCGCATGACCTCACCTATCCGGTTGAGCAGCTTGGAAATAACCCGCAGATTCTCACCGACATCGCCGCGGGCAAGGGCCCGGTTGCTGAAGCACTCAAGAATGCAAAAAATCCGGTGGTGATTCTTGGTGCGGGCGCGCTGGCGCGGGCGGATGGTGCGGCGATTCTCGCTGCCGCACAAGCCATTGGCGCATTGTGCCAGCGCGAGGGCTGGAACGGGTATAACATGCTTCACCATGCCGCGGCACGTGTCGGCGGACTTGATATTGGTTTTGTGCCGCAACCCGGTGGGTTGGCGATGGATGGGATTGCTGCGGCTATTGCCGAGAAGAAAATAAAATTCGTCTATCTGCTCGGCGCAGATGAAATGAACATGGCGCAACTCGGCGATACGTTCGTGGTGTATCAAGGTCATCATGGCGATGCGGGTGCGCATCGCGCCGATGTGATTCTCCCTGGTACCGCCTATACGGAAAAAGACGCATTTTATGTCAATACCGAAGGCCGCATGCAGGAAGCTGTCCGCGCCGTGTTCCCGCCGGGTGAGGCGAAAGAGGATTGGATGATATTGCGTGCGCTGTCGGATATCGTCGGAAAAAAACTTCCCTACGATACGCTTGGCCAGTTGCGCAAGCGGATCATGAAGGAATTTTCGCAGTTCGGCGTGCTTGATACGCTGCCGAATGTGGCGTGGAAGCAATCCGGCAAGGCGGGAACGATAAACGCGAAAGGCTTCGCGGCAGCGATTGTGAACTTCCACCAGACCGACCCGATCTCGCGCGCCAGCAAGACCATGGCGCAGTGTGTCGCATCGCTAAAACCGAGAAGGAAAGCCGCGTGATCGACCAGTTTTTACAGGGCGAGCTTTGGATCGGCTATGTGTTGCCGACCGTTATGGTCGTGTTCAAAATCCTGTTGCTGGTGGTGCCGTTAATCGTGGCGATGGCGATGCTCACCTATTTCGAGCGCAAGGTCATCGCATGGATGCAGTTGCGTAAAGGACCCAATGTGGTGGGGCCGTTCGGGCTGTTACAGGCCTTCGCCGACGGTATCAAGCTGATATTCAAGGAAGCCATTCTGCCGACACGGGCCAATCGGGTGATGTTCCTCATTGCGCCGATGATTACGTTCGCGTTGGCGTTGCTCGGCTGGGCGGTGATCCCGATTTCTTCCAGCTTTGTCATCGCCGATATCAATGTTGGCGTGCTGTACCTGTTCGCGATTTCATCGCTGGGGGTTTACGGCATCATCATTTCCGGCTGGGCTTCGAACTCAAAATACGCCTTCCTCGGCGCGATGCGCTCCGCCGCACAGATGATTTCCTACGAAGTATCGATCGGTTTTGTCATTATCAGCGTGTTGCTCATGGTGGGCTCGATGAATATGTCCGATATCGTGCGGGCGCAGGCGGGAGGCTTAAGCCACTGGTTTGCCTTTTCCGGCCTTTTCCCCATGTTCGTGGTGTTCTTTATTTCTTGTCTTGCTGAAACCAACCGCCTGCCGTTCGATTTGCCGGAGGCAGAAGGCGAGCTCGTTGCTGGATATAACGTTGAATATTCATCGATGCCATTCGCGCTATTTTTCCTCGGCGAATATATCAACATGATTTTGGTTTCCGGCATGACGACGATTCTGTTCCTCGGCGGCTGGTATGCGCCGACGCAGTGGAGCGGCTGGGACGTGGTGCCCGGCGGCATCTGGTTCATGCTGAAAGTGGCCGTGCTACTGTTTATGTTCCTCTGGGTACGTGCAAGCTTCCCGCGCTACCGCTACGACCAGCTCATGCGTCTTGGTTGGAAAGTATTCTTGCCGCTTTCACTGGTTTGGGTGATGGGTACGGCAGGCTGGCTGGTCTATAGCGGGCAATGGGGACAGGGGATATGATATGAGAAAACTGAAAATCATCATTCGTTCTTTCCTGCTCGGCGAGTTGTTGCTCGGTATGGCGTTGACGCTAAAATATTTTTTCCTGCGCAAAGCGGTGACGATTAATTACCCGTACGAAAAAGGCGCATTGTCGCCACGTTTTCGCGGTGAGCATGCGCTGCGCCGTTATCCAAACGGCGAGGAGCGTTGCATTGCCTGCAAGCTTTGCGAGGCAATTTGTCCGGCGCAGGCCATCACCATCGAAGCTGAGGAGCGCGATGATGGTTCACGCCGCACCACGCGTTACGATATCGATATGACCAAGTGCATTTATTGCGGTCTGTGCCAGGAAGCCTGCCCGGTCGATGCCATTGTCGAAGGCCCGAATTTTGAATATGCCGTCGAAAAGCACGAAGAGCTGCTCTACGACAAGGCCAAGCTGCTGGCCAATGGCGATCGCTGGGAAGCCGCCATCGCTGCCAACCTCAAGGAGGATGCGGACTACCGATGATTCCTGTCCTCGACATATTGTTTTACGGATTCTCTGTCGTACTGGTGGCGGCGGCGCTGGCGGTAGTCACTGCAAAAAACCCGGTGCATTCGGTATTTTTTCTGATTGCCGCCTTTTTCAACGCTGCTGGATTGTTCTTGTTGCTTGGCGCCGAGTATTTGGCGATGACGCTGGTCGTAGTTTATGTCGGGGCGGTGGCGGTGTTGTTCCTGTTCGTGGTCATGATGCTCAATATCAATTTCGAGCGCCTGCGTGCTGGATTTATTTCCTACCTGCCGTTGGGGCTGGGGGTGGCGACCTTATTATTCGTTGAAATGGGGGTACTGCTTTATCAATCATTACAGCACGCGACTCCACGTGCGCCGGCCGCATTGCCTATCCCTGAGCCGGATCAAATAACGAATACAGCGGCGATTGGCCTCGAACTCTACACGCGTTACGCCATTCTTTTTCAGATGGCGGGATTGATCCTGCTCGTTGCCATGATCGGTGCCATCGTGCTTACACTTCGCCATCGCACCGGTGTGCGTCGCCAGAATATTGGCGAACAAATCGCCCGCCGTGCGGAAGAAACAGTGAAGCTGGTTAAAGTGAAATCGGGGCAGGGAGTGAAGCGATGAAAGAAGTGCTTTTCGGCTCCATCAGCATCAGCCACTTTGTATTGCTTTCGACGCTGCTGTTTGTCATCGGTGTTTGCGGAATTTTCCTCAATCGCAAAAATATCATCACCATCCTGATGTCGGTGGAGTTGATGCTGCTGGCGGTCAATATCAACCTCGTCGCGTTTTCGGTGCATATGGGCGACCTCACGGGACAAATTTTCGCCATTTTTGTGCTTACCGTCGCTGCTGCCGAAGCCGCCATCGGCCTTGCCATTTTGGTCGTTTATTTTCGCAATCGTGGCACCATTGATGTTGACGATATTTCAGCGTTGAAAGGATAGCATGGATATCAACGAACTGATTGTCGCCACTGTATTTCTGCCGCTCTTTGGCGCGTTGGTTGCTGGCCTGTTCGTGCGTACTATCGGCGATAGGCGATCACAAATCATTACCTGCGTTCCTATGATACTGGCGGCGGTCTGCGCGGCGGTAATTTTTGGACGTGTCGCCGGAACAGATTTTACCACGGATGTGCTCATTTCACCATGGATTGTCTCCGGCGAGCTGAGTGCCAACTGGTCGCTGAAGGTTGATGCGCTGACAGCGGTAATGCTCGTGCTCGTCACCTGGGTTGCCGCCGCCGTACATGTTTATTCTGTCGGCTATATGAGTCACGATGAGCATAAGCCCCGCTTCATGAGCTACCTTTCATTGTTCACCTTCTCGATGTTGATGCTGGTGACGGCGAACAACTTCCTCCAGCTTTTCTTTGGCTGGGAAGGGGTGGGTTTGTGCTCTTACCTACTCATCGGATTCTGGTTTAAAAAACCCGAGGCCAATGCGGCAGCGATCAAGGCATTCCTCGTCAACCGCGTCGGCGATTTTGGATTCGCGCTGGGAATCGCCGCGATATTCCTCACCTTCGGTTCGGTGGATTTTGCCACTGTGTTCGGCGCGGCAGCTAAATTCCACACCGAAACACCTGAGGCGCATTGGATGTTCTTCGGTTATGCGCTGCCAATACTCGACACGATTTGTTTATTACTGTTCATGGGGGCGATGGGCAAATCGGCGCAGTTCCTGCTGCATACATGGTTGCCGGACGCGATGGAGGGGCCGACGCCGGTTTCCGCACTCATCCACGCGGCGACGATGGTGACGGCGGGTGTATTCATGGTTGCACGTTGCTCGCCACTGTTTGAGCTGGCACCGATTGCGCTGATGGTGGTGACGTATGTCGGCGCCATCACCGCCTTCTTCGCGGCGACGGTGGGGCTGGTGCAAAACGATATTAAACGCGTGATTGCCTATTCCACCTGCTCGCAGCTCGGTTATATGTTTTTCGCCTGCGGCGTCTCGGCCTACGGCGCGGGAATTTTTCACCTGTTCACCCACGGTTTCTTCAAAGCGTTGCTGTTCCTTGGCGCGGGTTCGGTGATTCATGCGATGTCGGGTGAGCAGGATATGCGTAAAATGGGCGGTATCTGGAAAAAAATTCCTTATACCTACGCACTGATGTGGATTGGCTCACTGGCGCTGGCGGGCATTCCTTATTTTGCGGGGTATTATTCCAAAGATATGATTCTGGAATCAGCCTACGCGGCGGATTCGCTCCATGGTCATATTGCGTATTTTTTAGGATTAAGTGCCGCCTTCATGACCGCGTTTTATTCGTGGCGGCTGCTGTTCATGACCTTCCATGGCAAGCCGCGTGCGGACCATCACGTGATGGAACATGTGCATGAATCACCGCCGGTGATGCTGCTGCCGCTGGTGCCTTTGGCGCTCGGCGCGCTGTTTGCCGGGTATATCGGGCACGATATTTGGATGATGGTGGACGGCACGGATGGGTTCTGGAAATCGGCGCTGATGGTGCTGCCCGAGCATAATGTGCTGGAAAAAATCCACCACCACGAGATTCCCGAATGGGTGGGGAAAGCCCCGCTGCTTGCCGCCGTCTCAGGCATTGTTCTGGCATGGCTGGTCTATATCAAGGCGCCGAATTTGCCCGCAAAAATTGCCGAACGCGTTCAGCCACTTTACCGTTTTCTGCTCAATAAATGGTATTTCGATGAGCTGTATAACGCGTTGTTCGTGCGCAATGCATTCAAGCTCGGTACGCGCCTCTGGCAGAAATTTGATATTAAAATTATTGACGATTTGGGGCCGAATGGCGCCGCCCTTGTTAGTCGTGCGCTGGCCTGGCGCACCAGCGTGATGCAAACTGGTTATCTCTACCATTACGCTTTCGCGATGCTACTGGGCCTTACTGTTCTCATTGGTCTACTGGCCTTCACGGTATTGAGGGGATGATGCATAACCTGCTTTCCATCCTGATTTTTTCACCGCTCGCCGCTGCCGTAGTGACCTATGCGCTCGGCCGTAAGAACGACGAGCATGCGCGCTGGGCGGCACTGATTTCCACTTCAGCAATTTTCCTTTTATCGCTGCTGTTGCTCACCCATTTCGACGCGGCCAACACGAGTTTTCAATTTGTTGAAAAAAGCCCGTGGTTCATCGGCTATGACATCAATTACCACGTGGGTATCGACGGTATCTCGCTCTGGCTTATCCTGCTTTCGACCTTCCTGATGCCGATTTGCGTTCTCTGCAGTTGGGAATCCATCGACAAACGTGTCGGCGAATTCATGGCCATCTTCCTCGTGCTGGAATCGTTGATGATTGGTACCTTCGCTGCACTCGATTTACTTCTTTTCTATTTATTTTTCGAGGCGGTGCTGATCCCGATGTATCTTATCATCGGCATTTGGGGCGGAAAAAATCGAATCTATGCTGCGTATAAATTTTTCCTTTATACGCTGACGGGATCGGTGCTGTTCCTGCTGGCCTTGCTTTATCTCTTCTTTACCTTCGGCACGACGGATATTCCGACGTTGATGGCGCAAGCGCCAGCGATGGGACTCGATGTGCAGAAATGGCTGTGGCTGGCGCTGTTTGCCTCTTTCGCCATCAAGGTGCCGATGTGGCCGTTCCATACATGGTTACCGGATGCGCACGTACAAGCGCCAACCGCTGGCTCGGTAATCCTGGCTGGTGTGTTGCTGAAACTCGGCGCCTATGGATTTTTACGCTTTTCGCTACCGATGCTGCCGGAGGCTTCACGTTACTTCGCCGACTTTATATTTGTGCTCAGTGTGATCGCTGTCGTTTACACGTCGCTTGTCGCGCTGGTGCAGGATGATATCAAAAAACTCATCGCCTATTCTTCCGTTGCCCATATGGGCTTCGTGACGCTCGGGATTTTTTCTTTCAACCAACAAGGGTTGGAGGGCGCGTATTTCCAGATGATCAGTCACGGCGTGATATCGGGTGCGCTGTTCCTCTGCGTTGGTGTGCTGTATGACCGCGCCCATACGCGGGAAATTGCGCAATATGGTGGCGTGGTGAACGTGATGCCATATTTCGCTGCGTTTTTCATGCTGTTCACTATGGGTTCAGCCGGCTTGCCCGCTACTTCCGGGTTCGTGGGCGAGGTGTTAGTAATTGTAGGCTCGTATAAAGCGGCGACATGGGCGTGCATTGGTGCAGCTACAGGGCTGGTGCTGGGCGCTGCCTATATGTTGTGGCTTTACCGGCGTGTCGTGTTCGGTGAGATTACCCATGGTCATGTGCGGTCGCTTACCGATATAAACGGGCGCGAATGGTCGTATTTCGTACCGCTCGCCATTGCCGTGCTCTGGTTGGGCATTCATCCGTTAAGCCTCACGCGTGACGTGTCGCCGACGATAACGCTTTTACTGAAACAGGTGGAGCATCCGCTGAGCGGATACCAAACCGGAGTAGGGGACGAGAACCTCCCCGCCGAGCTGCCGGAATCGCCGACGACTGAGCCTGAAAAGGAGATTGAATAATGGCGCTCGACGTCACCGCATTGTTATTACTCAGACCAGAGATCATTGTTGCTGTTGGCGCGATTTTTTTGCTGTTATACGGTGCATTCCGCGGGCCGCGCTCCACTGGTGGAGTGACGTTATTATCCATTCTGGTGATGGTTTTTGCCGCCTGTTCGTTATTCCCGCTCAACGGGGATACGGTGACGGCATTCTCCGATCTCATCATCATCGACAATTTCAGCCAATTCATGAAACTGCTGATTCTCGGCAGTTCTGTCCTCGTTCTCGGCATGAGTTTCGACTGGCTGAATCACGAACCATTCAAGCATTTTGAATATCCAGTGCTGGTGCTACTGGCCACCGTCGGTGGAATGGTTATGGTTTCCGCCAATGACCTCTTGTCGCTTTACCTTGGCCTCGAACTCTCGTCGTTGGCGCTCTATGTGCTCGCTGCCTATGACCGCGACAACGAAGTTTCCTCCGAAGCCGGTCTTAAATATTTTACGCTCGGCGCGCTGGCTTCGGGTATTACGCTGTTCGGCGCCTCGCTAGTGTATGGTTATACCGGCACTACCAACTTCACTGCGATGTCCGCGTTATTTTCAGGGACAGGCGAGGCAACGCCGGTCGCTTACGGCGCCATTGTTGGCATGGTGATGCTGGTCATCGGGTTTAGTTTCAAAATATCTGCCGTGCCCTTCCATATGTGGACGCCGGATGTGTATCAGGGGGCGCCGACTCCGGTGACCATGCTGTTCGCCACCGCGCCCAAGTTGGCGGCGATGGCGGTATTTATCCGCCTGCTGCTCGACCCTTTCGCCGACATGTTGCCTGATTGGCAGGATATTCTTGCGATTATTTCCGTGGCGTCGATGATGGTCGGCGCCTTTGGCGCGATGACGCAAAACAATATCAAGCGTCTGCTTGCCTACGGTGCCATTGGTCATATCGGCTATACGCTGATAGGGGTTACAGCGGGCACTCCTGCAGGCATCAAGGGCGTACTGATTTATCTCACACTTTATATTTTTATGAGTGTAGGAACCTTCGGTTTTGTGCTGTTCATGCGCCGTGCCGGTCAGCAAGTAGAGAGCCTCGATGATTTGCGCGGCCTGTCGAAAAGTAATCCACGCGGTGCGTTGTTTATGCTCATCATGATGTTCTCGATGGCGGGTATTCCACCTTTCGCCGGCTTCTACGGTAAGATGTTTGTTTTTCTGTCGGCGATGGAGGTCGGACTTTATAGTCTCGCGGTTGTCGGTGTCCTGACCAGTGTGGTTGCCGCCTATTATTACCTCAAAGTTGTCAAGCTGCTCTATTTCGACGAGCCGGTGCTTGGTTTGGAACGCCACGTACCCTTCATGTCGCAGGCAACGCTGCTGATTTGCGCACTTGTGACGGTACTTTTCTTCCTCTATCCTTCGGTGTTGCTGGACGCTGCTGGCAATGCTGCGGGAGTTTTTAGTTAATGAAGAAAAAAGCCGAAAGTAACCTGTTGAACGACTACCACCTTCTCTCCTACGACGTGCTCGACAGCACGAACGAAGAGGCGAAGCGCCTGGCGGGCGGCGGTGCGTCGCACGGAGCGGTCATCTGGGCCAAACGGCAGACTGCCGGCCGCGGTCGGATGAACCGGGAATGGATTTCAGCGGAAGGCAATCTGTTCGTTTCGGTATTGCTCAACCTCACCAAGGATCTTGAAACCTGCGCGCAACTCTCGTTTGTCACTGCCGTGGCGGTTGCTGAAACGCTCGAAGGAATCGTGCCTGACAGTGATGGCATCGGCTGTAAGTGGCCGAATGATATGCTTCTCAACGGCAAAAAGCTTGGCGGCATCTTGCTCGAATCCTTCACCATGCCGGACGAATTGGGGAAGAATCGTCAATGGGTGGTGATTGGTGTCGGTATCAATATCGATTCATTTCCCGAGCATGTCATGTTTCCAGCGACGTGCCTCAAGGAAGCGGGTGTCGAGATTATTAGTGCGAAAATCGTGCTTTCGCGTTTCATTTATAACTTTATTCACCGTTATGACGCCTGGGCTAAAAGCGGTTTCAAAGAAATTCATGCGGAATGGATGAATCGCGCCCATCATCTTAAGAAGCCTATTGAGGTCATTATCGGCGAGACCCAAGTAAATGGGGTGTTCGATGGAATTGACAATGCGGGCAGGCTACTGCTCCGTCAGAAATCCGGGGTGGTGACGACCGTTACCGCCGGTGATGTGTTTTATAAGGATTAGTCATGTTGTTGGCCGTCGATATTGGAAATACCAACATTGTTTTTGCCTTGTGCAACGATAAGAAAACGCTGGCACAATGGCGTATTCGTACTGACATCCATCGCACCGCGGATGAATATGCCGTCTGGCTATTCGCGCTGATGGCAGCGGCGGGGTTCGATGCGAAAAAAATTACCGCGGCGATTGTGGCCTCCGTGGTGCCGGATGCCAACTTTGCGATGAAAACATTCGTGCGTCAATATATCGGGCGCAATCCAAAAATGATCACCACGGGCGACATCGACATCCCCATAAAAGTGAAAATCGATAATCCGCGTGAGTTGGGCGCCGATCGCCTCATTAACGCCTACGCGGCGTGGCAACAGGAAAAACGCGCGCTCATCATCATCGATTTTGGCACGGCGACGACGTTTGACGTGGTTTCCGCCAAGGGCGACTATGTCGGTGGTATCATTGCGCCCGGCATCAACCTATCGCTGGAAGCACTCCAGCGGGCGGCGGCAAAGCTACACGGCGTTGCCATTACCCGGCCCAAAAAAGTGGTGGGCACCACCACCACCACCGCCATGCAATCCGGCATTTTTTACGGCTATGCGGGGCTGATCGAAGGCATCGTTAGCCGTATCAAAAAGGAACGCGGCGAAAAAATGAAGGTTATTGCCACCGGTGGTTTGGCACCGCTTTATGCCGGAGCGACTTCGGTCATTGACGCGGTAGACGACGATTTGACTATCCGTGGCCTGCGGCTGATTTCCCAGCGGAAAGGCAAGAAATAGTATTTAGTATCTAGTATTTGGTATCCAGTGGCAGTACAGAGGCGGCCACCGTTAACTAAATACCAGATACCAAATACTCCTTTATGACCATCAACTTCAAACATCACGATGACGACCTGCTTTTCGTACCGCTCGGCGGCTCGAACGAAATCGGCATGAATCTCAATCTTTATCGCTACAAGGGCAAGTGGCTGATGATCGATTGCGGCATTGGTTTTGCTGATGCTCATTTGCCCGGTATTGAGGTGATGCTGCCGAATATCGACGCCATCGTCCCGCATAAGCAAGATTTGCTTGGATTGGTGCTCACCCACGCGCATGAGGATCATCTCGGTGCTGTGCCCTATCTGTGGCCGGAGCTTGGCTGCCCGGTCTATGCCACCGCCTTCACCGCCGCCGTGCTCAAAGCCAAACTGGCGGAAGAACAGCTCGGCGGTAAATTGAAAATTACCGAAATCGTTGCCGGAAAGGATTACCCTATCGGTCCATTCAGCATTGAAATGGTACCGCTTACCCATTCAATTCCTGAAATGCACGCGGTCGCTGTACGTATCGACAAGGGCGTCGTCATGCATACGGGCGACTGGAAGCTCGACGCGGCACCGATGGTCGGTGGAACCACCGATGAAAAAACCCTCGCCCGTTATGGCGATGAAGGCGTGCTTGCCATGGTCTGCGATTCGACCAACGTATTCGTTGAGGGCGAGTCCGGCTCGGAGTCGGATGTGCGCAGTTCGCTCACCGAGATTATCGGCGGGTGCGATCAACGGGTGATTGTGGCGACCTTCTCCTCCAATATCGCACGATTAGAGACGATTATTTACGCCGCCGTCGCCGCCGGACGCTCAGTGGCGCTGGCGGGCCGTTCCATTTGGCGCATGGTGGCAGCGGCGCAGGATTCCGGCTATCTCAAGGACGTTCCCGATTTCCTGACCGACCGCCAAGGGATGGAATTGCCGCGCAATAAGGTCTGTTTCATCGTCACCGGTTGCCAGGGCGAGCCCAATGCGGCTTTGTCGCGTATCGCCCGTGGCGAGCACCCGATGGTGCGATTATCGCCGCAGGATACGGTAATTTTTTCCTCGCGGATGATTCCCGGCAATGAAACCGCCATCGGCTATATGCATAACAAACTGGTGAAGGCGGGCGTTGAGGTCATCAACGACGATGTGAGTTTTGTCCATGTTTCCGGCCACCCGGCGCGGATGGAGCTGGAGCGTATGTACCAGCTCGTGCGGCCAACAATATCGGTGCCGGTGCATGGCGAGGCGCGGCATATCCATGAACACGCGAAGCTGGCGAAAACGCTGCAAGTACCGTTTGCCATCGAACCGCATAATGGCGTCGTCATCAATTTAACGGCAGAAAAACCGGGAATTATCGGCCAGGTGCATTCGGGATATATTGCCTTTGATGGCACGTCGATGATCGACACCAACTCCGGCGTCATTCGTATGCGACGGAAAATACAGGGCGAGGGCTACTGCATCGCCTCTGTCGTCCTCAAGAAAAATGGTGAGCTCGCCGCGCCGCCAAAAATATCGGCGCCCGGCAGTCTCGATGAAAATGATGATAAAGAATTACTCGCCGCCATGCGCGAGGAAATCACTGAGATCGTCGATAAGCCACGCAAGGGCGGCAAGGGCAAAGGGCTCGAGGAATCCATTCGTAACGTCATGCGCAAAACCATCCGCGATGAACTGGGCAAGAAGCCTGTTCTCGAGGTGCATATTCATCAGATGTAATTAAACCGTAGGCCTGCTCATTGCTGTGTTAATCTCAGCGAGACGGGATTCAAGTTGGGCGTTACTGATGCGCGAAGAAGGGCGATTGGTGAAGACGACCGGCGGCGCAGGTTCCACCGGTTTGTGCACCGGCGGTAATTCGCGGCGATGCGATGAACGGCGATGGGCCGAAGTCTCTGCCCCACCTGTTGGTGATGCTTGAATGAGTTTTTCAACATCCTTTGCCTTCTCACGCCGACTTTCCTTGATTTGCTCAGGATCGGTCATCAAATTCTCCGCCATATCCAGCCAGCGCCGGACATAGAAGCGGTCAAGACCGACGAAGGCGCCTGCGACACCGCCGATGGCGGCACAAATCGCGGGTGCCACTGCCGTACCCAAATCCGTTAATACAGGCCCAGTCGTAGCGGCGAAGTTTACCAAATGAAATCCCTCAATTGCTGGTAAGAATGCTGTTAGGTGCGCCAGCAAAGGGGCAGCAAATGTTACTAAACCAAAGCCAATAGCGGCACCCAATAAGGCGCCCACCACCAATGTTTTCCAGTGAAACATGTGTTTCGGTGTTCTGACTTCATGCTGCTTGATGAGCAGTTTCTCGATTTCACGCGCTTCATTGTCATACGCGTGGTCGAGTGGGAGGTCATAATAGCGGTCGAGCAAATAACGACGCTCTTCGCTCATCTCCGCGCCTTCGGCACTGATCGCGGCGACGGAGCCGATATTGCCAAAGGTTGACGCGCCTTTGAGAAGTCCGATGCCAGCCATGATGGGTATAAGGCTCCATGCCATCGGAACTATCGTTGCTCCAGCCGCACCTAATACGCCGAGCCAAATGGGAGTGGCCACTAATGCACCCACAATCGCGCCCAGCAGCGCATACAACGTCGCACCACCGATGACGCCCTGGAGGAAGCCCTTGTATCCGGCCGAAAGCAGGCGACGATAATAGGGGCTGTGCTCGCCCGGCGCGCCGCCGGTCGGGCTGTTACGCAGGGTTAATTCCGCGCCGCTTGATACTGGTGAATCATCTGCCATAGGCTTCGCTGGTCATCCTTCTACGCTTATATTATAACACAATGGCTTATCAGTTTTATGAAGCTTTTATGACATTTCGGCATGGTTTGTGCTAGGTAAGCTATTGAAGAACTTGTCATTCTGAGCGAAGCGAAGAATCCCATCCGGCAGGTGAGAGGGATCCTTCGCTTTGCTCAGGATGACAAAACGGCGAGGCCCATGTCTATCATCGAATTCATCGTGACCTACATCATCAGCTGGTGGATCGTGCTGTTCATGGTGCTGCCCTTCTGGGTCAAGCCGCCTCAGAAACCCGAAACGGGCCATGTGCCCTCGGCACCGGAGCACCCGCAGCTCAAGCGCAAGTTCCTGATCACCAGCCTGCTCGCCCTCATCCCGACCCTGATTCTGATGAGCATTATGGATGCGCGGGCGGAGGTATACCATGCGGGTTCGGACGATTGCGACCCGCTTGAGGCGCACCAGCCGTCGGAGGACGTCACCGCGCGCGATCTCGACGCCACCATGAACATGCATCCCATGGCGGAGATGGATACGGTGCGGATGGGGCTTGATATCCCCGCTGCCAATTACCTCAACCCCGACACACATAATGTCGATCTTTCCCGTAGTGATCTGCAGATGGGAGAAATAGCCGTCACGCGCGAGGGTGGGGCCATGTTGAACGGCAAACTAATCGGCGGGCGGGATGTGTATCGCTCGGGCTGTATCCAACGTCCTGAGTAATCTGCGAGAAACCGTTGCCTTTTTCGTCCCCTGCGCCATAGTGCGCGGCAGGAGATACGTATGCGCCTAAGCCAGTATTTTTTGCCCCTGCTCAAGGAAGACCCCAAGGAGGCGCAAATCGTCTCGCACCGCTATATGCTGCGGGCGGGGATGGTGCGCCAGCAGGCGGCGGGGATTTATTCGTGGCTGCCGCTTGGCCTCGCCGTGCTTAAGAACATCGAAAATATTGTTATCGATGAATTGAACAAGGCAGGTTGCGTGCAAGTGCTCATGCCCACGCTGCAACCTACCGAATTATGGAAAGAATCCGGCCGTTACGATGCGCTGGGTAAAGAAATGCTTCGTTTCATGGACCGTGCCGACCGCGAGCTCCTCTACAGCCCTACCAATGAGGAAATGATTGTCGATATTTTCCGGGGCTATGTGCGTAGCTACAAGCAATTGCCGCTTAACCTTTACCAAATCCAATGGAAATTTCGCGACGAAGTCCGTCCGCGTTTCGGCGTCATGCGCGGCCGCGAATTCCTGATGAAAGACGCCTATTCCTTCGATGTTGATGTTGATGCGGCCAAAGCCACCTACGCCAAAATGTACGACGCTTATACCGGTATCTTCAAGCGTATGGGGCTGACCACGGTTGCTGTGAATGCGGATTCGGGGGCGATTGGCGGCTCGCTCAGCCATGAATTCCAGGTCATCGCCGATACCGGCGAAAGCGCGATTTATTACGACGCGACGTTCGATGATATCCGTTCCGGCAAAATTTCCTTAAGCGGTGAGGAAATGCGCAAGCTCTATGCCGCTGCCGACGAACAGCACAAGCCTGATAGTTGCCCTGTGCCCAAAGAGCGCCTGCGCGAAGCGCGCGGCATCGAGGTCGGCCACGTGTTTTACCTCGGTAATAAATATAGCAAGGCGATGGGTGTCACCGTCGCTGGTCCTGACGGTACCACCGTCACGCCGGAAATGGGGTGCTACGGCATTGGCGTGTCGCGGCTGGTCGGCGCCATTATCGAGGCGAGCCACGATGCGAACGGCATCATCTGGCCGGAATCGGTGGCGCCGTTCGATGCTGGCATCATCAACCTGCGTGCAGGCGACACTAAGTGTGATGCTGCATGCGAGCAAGTCTATAGCGCGCTAAAAGCGGCGGGCCTCAATCCGCTTTACGATGATACGGACGAGCGCGCGGGCGGAAAATTTGCCGGAATGGATTTAATCGGCTTGCCGTGGCAGGTCATCATCGGCCCGCGCGGTGCGGAAGCGGGAAATGCTGAACTCAAATATCGAAAAACCGGCGAGAAACAGGAAATCGCCATGGATGCCGCGGTGAAGCAGATTATCGAGAATCATAAGAAGGCAGTGATGGAGTGAGTGTCTTCTCCCCAGTCGAACGCATGCTGGCCTGGCGCTATCTTCGGGCGCGCAGGCGCGAGGGATTTATTTCACTGACCACATGGTTCGCCATCATCGGCATCATGCTCGGCGTGGCAACACTGATTCTTGTCACCTCGTTGATGAATGGGATTCGTGAGGAAATGACTTCACGCTTCATCGGCATCGGTGGGCATATCGTGGTGATGAGCAATACCGGCCCCTTCATCGATTACCGGCAAGCGGCGGATGTGGCGGGGTCGGTGGCGGGCGTGACCAGCGTGGTTGCTAAGGTAGAAGGTCAAGTGATGGCAACTTCCGAGGGCATTGCCCTAGGCGCGCAAGTGATCGCCTTGCCTGCCAAAGCGCTTGAACAGCGCGCTTTGTTTAACGAGCATGTCGATGCTGGGTCGCTTGATGGACTCAAAAATGGCGAAGGGATCGTGTTGGGCTATCGATTGGCGCGGAACTTACATCTTTCCGTGGGCGATGAGGTGACGTTGATCTCGCCGCAGGGCCGCTCGAGTATTGCTGGCTTTATTCCACGCATGAAATCCTATCCGGTGATGGCGACGCTCAAACTAGGCATGCACGAATTCGATGCGTCGCTGATTTTGATGCCCTTCGCCGATGCGCAAACCTATTTCATGCTCAACACGCCGGAGGGAGATGCGATTTCCAATCTCGAAATTTCTGTGCGCAATCCGGATGAGGCGCCACGCATCGCGCGACAGATCCATGAAAAGATTGGTCCTAATGTCGAAGTGATTGACTGGCAAAAAACCCATGCGGGTGTATTTTCTGCGCTAAAAGTCCAGCGTAACGTGATGATTATCATCCTCGCGCTGATTATTTTGGTGGCCGTATTCAACATCATTTCGAGTCTGGTAATGCTGGTAAAAGATAAAGGCCATGACATTGCTATCCTGCGCACGATGGGGGCGACGAAAGCCAGCGTGATGCGGATTTTTATCCTGGCGGGTACGCTTATTGGTGTGACGGGGACGTTTGGCGGCGTGTTGCTCGGCCTCTGGCTGGCTAAAAATATTGAAGCATTGCACCAGTTTGTTGAGAAGCTGACGGGTCAGGAAATCCTCATCGAAAATATTTATTTTCTTTCGACGCTCCCTACTAAAACCGATCCGGATGAGGTGGCCGTGATTATCGGCTTGTCGCTGGCGCTGTCGTTCCTTGCCACGATTTATCCGGCGCGACGTGCGGCCAGGCTCGATCCGGCGGAGGCCTTACGCTATGAGTAGCATCACCGTGCTCGAGCTTAAAAATGTCAGCCGCACCTATCAGCAGGGCGACCGGCTATTGCCAGTGCTTAATAACGCTAATCTCGTGCTGCGTGAAGGTGAGTTGGTGGCGTTGATCGGCCCATCCGGCTCCGGCAAATCGACGCTGCTGCAAATCGCTGGCCTGCTCGATACACCGCAATCGGGCGAAATCCTGATCGCCGGATATGAAATTACCGATGCGGGAGACGCGCTACGCACCCACCTGCGCAATCGCCATATCGGCTTCATTTATCAGTTCCATCACCTACTTCCCGAGCTCACCGCGCGGGAAAACGTCATGCTGCCACAACTGATTGCCGGATCGAGCAAGCGCGAAGCCGGTGCTCGCGCCGATACGTTACTCGCGCGATTGGGGCTCGAGGATCGCTCCGATCATTTGCCCGCGCAGCTTTCGGGTGGTGAACAACAGCGGGTGGCGATTGCGCGCGCTTTGGCCAATAAACCCGCGCTGATTCTGGCAGATGAACCGACGGGCAATCTCGATCCAGCCACGTCTGACCGTGTTTGTGAATTGCTACTCGAAGTCGCCCGCGAAGAAAAAATTGCCGCGCTCGTCGCTACCCACAACCTCGCGCTCGCCGACCGTATGCATCGTGTGATTACGCTGAAGGATGGCGCCGTGGTGCCCACGCGCGGACGCCCACAATGAGCCAGTTCATTCATCTGCGCGCGCATAGCGCCTATTCGTTGCTCAAGGGTGCGATCACGATTCCTGATCTGATTAAACTCGCTAAACTGCACGCGATGCCGGCAATTGGGCTTGTCGATCACGACAACCTATTCGGCTCGCTCGAATTTTCGGAATATGCAGTGAAGGAAGGTATCCAACCAATTCTAGGAATGACCTTGTCGCTGGTGCCCTATGGGCTAGAGCAAACATCGGGTTCGTTGCGCCAGCCACCGGACGCACTGCTGGTTTATGCGAAGGACGACGTTGGCTACAAAAATTTGCTGCAGTTGGCGAGTGCGGTGCATCTTAACCCCGCACTCGGTATGAGCCCATTGCTCGATTACGCAACGCTCGGTGACTATAGCGCCGGGCTCATCTGCTTAACGGGATCAACCACCGGCGGTTTTGGAAAAATGCTGCTTTCCGGCCGTAAAGCGGATGCTGAAAAATTATTGAGTGATTTACAAGGCTGGTTTGGTGATCGGCTCTATATCGAAATTACTCGCCATAACATGGCGGAGGAACGGCAAATCGAGCGCGCGCAGATTGATTTGGCGCTTGAGCGCAACATTCCGCTGGTTGCCACCAATAACATTTATTTTAGCGATGCGGAAATGTTTGAAGCGCATGATGCGCTGCTGTGTGTCGCCGGTGGCCATTTTGTCATGGAAGCGGACAGACCACGCTTAAATCCCGAGCATCGCTTTAAAAGCGTGCAAGAAATGTGTCTGCTGTTTCGCGATTTGCCGGAAGCGATCGAAAATACGCTGGCGATTGCCAAACGCTGCCATAGCTGGTCGCCGTCGCGCTCGCCGATCTTGCCGGGATTCCATGCGGAGGATGCAGAAGGAAAAACGCTGAGCGAATCCGAAGCGCTGCGCATCAAAGCACTCGCCGGGCTGGAAGCGCGGCTGGAACGTTACGTATTCAAGTCCGAGATGAGTGAGGAGCAAAAAGCGGGTGTTGCTCAGCCCTATCGCGACCGTCTGGAATACGAGCTCGACGTCATCATCACCATGAAATTTCCTGGCTACTTTCTTATCGTTTCTGATTTCATCGGCTGGGCGAAGTCTAATAATATACCCGTAGGGCCGGGGCGGGGTTCGGGTGCCGGTTCGGTCGTTGCATGGGTGTTGCTCATCACGGATCTTGACCCGTTGCGTTACGGGCTGCTTTTCGAGCGATTCCTCAACCCTGAACGTGTCTCGATGCCTGACTTCGATATCGATTTCTGTCAAGATCGGCGTGATGAAGTTATCCATTATGTACGTGAGAAATATGGCCATAATCGCGTGGCACAAATTATCACTTTTGGAAAATTGCAGGCGCGTGCCGTGCTGCGCGATATCGGGCGCGTTCTGCAAATGCCATATAGTCAGGTGGACCGCATCTGTAAATTAGTGCCAAACAATCCTGCGGATCCAGTGACACTGGAGAAAGCCATTGAAGTTGAGCCGTTGCTTGAGCAAGCGATTAACGAGGATGAATCCGTGGCGCGTCTTGTCTCGTTGGCGTTGAAGTTGGAAGGGCTTTACCGTCACGCTTCCACCCATGCGGCGGGCGTGGTGATTGCGGATAGACCGCTTGGCGAATTGGTGCCGCTTTATCGCGATCCGAAATCAGAAGTATTGGTCGTGCAATATTCGATGAAATGGGCGGAGGCGGCGGGACTCGTGAAATTCGACTTCCTCGGGCTGCGCACACTGAGCATCTTGCAAAAGACTGTGGGAATTTTAGCGGCGCAGGGCACTACTATCGATCTTTCTACCTTACCCGAGGGCGACAAAGCCACTTATGCACTACTCGCACGTGGGGACACGCTTGGTGTTTTTCAATTCGAATCGCCTGGTATGCGCGAAGCGCTTAAGAACCTTAAGCCCGATTGCATCGAGGACCTAATCGCACTCGGCGCGCTCTATCGCCCAGGCCCAATGGATAATATTCCAACCTATATTGAAGTGAAACACGGGCGCAAGGCGCCGGATTACCTGCATCCGATGCTGGAGTCGGTGCTGGAGGAAACTTACGGTGTTATTATTTATCAAGAACAGGTGCAAAAAATCGCGCAGGTGATGTCCGGCTATACGCTGGGCAGTGCAGATTTATTACGCCGTGCGATGGGTAAAAAGATCAAGTCGGAGATGGATGCGCAGCGTGCGCAGTTCGTCTCGGGGGCCGAGAAAAATGGCGTTCAGCGTGCGCAAGCGTCGGGTATTTTCGACCTCGTTGCCAAATTCGCCGGATACGGTTTCAATAAATCGCACGCCGCGGCGTATGCGCTCATCGCCTATCAAACGGCGTATCTCAAAGCCAATTATCCGGTGGAGTTTTTTGCCGCGTCAATGACCTATGAAATGGGCTCAACCGATAAGCTGGCCAACTTCGTGCAGGAAGCACGGAAGTTTTCTATTCGCGTGCTACCGCCGGATATTAATAAATCTGGTGTATACTTTACCGTTGAGGAAAAAGAGGGGATTAGGGATTTGGGATCAGGGAAAGAAGATTCTCAATCCCTTGCCGTACGCTACGCTTTGGCCGCCATAAAAAACGTCGGTGCGGCAGCGATGGCAGTCATTGTTGCCGAACGCGCCAGCAATGGACCATTCAAGGATATCCATGATTTTGCACATCGGATCGATGCCAGTGTCATCAATCGCCGCCAGCTTGAGCATCTCATTATGGCGGGATGCTTCGACAACTTGAATACAAATCGCCGGCAGTTATTTGAATCGCTTGACCTGCTGCTTTCGACCGCGCAGATCGCCACTGAAGATCGCAACAGCTCACAAATCAGCTTGTTTGGTGGAGAGGCAGCAACGCCAGCGAATCGCCAACAACTGAAAGCTGTCGAAGAATGGCCGATGATCGACAAACTAAATCACGAGCGTGCCGCTATCGGTTATTATCTCTCATCGCATCCGCTGGAACCGTATGAGGGATTACTTAAAAAGCTCGGTGTCAGTTCGTCGATTAAACTATCGCAAAGATTAAATGATCGCACCTCACTGAAACTTGCGGGCGTGTTGATTGCGAATCGCCTGCGTTCTTCGCCCCGTGGACGTTCGGCGTTTCTGACATTATCTGATGCGGAGGGGCAATATGAAGTTGCCGTATTCGATGAAACACTGCTCAACCAGCATCATGCGCTGTTGGTCGAGGGTGCGGCGCTTTACCTGCAAGTCGATGTGCGGGTTTCCGACCGTGGCACACGGCTCATCGTGAACAAAATTGAAAAACTCGACACGATGGTTGGGCAAGTTAAAGCTGGCTCAGTCAGCGTAAAAATTGATGATACAGGTGCCTTGCCGCGCCTCAAGCAGATGCTCGGCGAACCCAAAGACCGCGGGGCGAAGATTGAACTCGTCATCGACGTGCCGGGCGGAATTATCAAACTGGCGCTGCCGGGCTGTTACGCCATCAGCGCGCCGCAATTGATGCAAATGCAGTCGCTGGATGGAGTGTTGGCAAAAGCTGCTTAAAGCGCGGCTAGCTGGCTTTCTTTAATCCCTAACGCTCCGGCAATGCCGCGGGCTTTGGTGAGGGTTTCGCGCCATTCATCCTCAGGAGTTGAATCGGCGACGATACCACCGCCCACCTGGAATTCGAAGTGATTGCCGTCGATAATCAGTGTGCGAATGACCACCGAAAAATCGCAGGTGTCATTGCCGCCAAACCAACCGATGGCGCCGCTATAGATGCCACGCTCGAGTTTTTCTCGCGCCGTACACCATTCAACTGCGGCAATTTTTGGCGCGCCGGTCATCGAGCCAGGCGGAAAAGCAGCGCGCACGACTTCGTAGGCGCTGATTTTCGGCACTTTTTGTGCAGTGACGGTGGAAACAAGATGGTGAATGGTGGCATAGGAATAAAGCGCCGATTGCTCGGAAACTTTAACGCTGCCTGCGACACTGACGCGTGATAAATCATTGCGCATGAGATCGACGATCATCAGATTCTCGGCGGAATTCTTTTCACTGGCAAGCAAGTCATCCTGTAGCTTTTTATCTTCCTTTGCATCCGCGCTGCGTGGCGCGGAGCCTTTAATAGGCCGAGAGATGATGGCGCCTTGCTCATCAACACTGAGAAAACATTCAGGACTGGAGGAGACAATCGCTGTCGCGTCATGTTTAATGAACGCGCTGTAGGGGGCGGGGCTAAGTTCGCAAAGCCTGCAAAAAATCGACCAGCTATCGGGAGCGGTAGTGAATTCGCCAAAGAATTTACGGGTGATATTGGCTTGGTAGAAATCGCCACCGCGGATTTTTTCCAGTGTCGCCGAAACATTTGCTTCATACTCCGTTCTCGTCAGGTTGGAACGAAGATTGCGTATGGAATTCTCTTTCGCAGATGGTGCTGAATCTACCGGTCTCCGGCTTTTGGCCTCTGGCCTCTCATTTATAAATTCCTCAATCTTCCTTGTGCCATGGTCAAAGCGAAACATGCGGGCGTAGCGCACCAACCAGAAATCCGGCAGGTCGATGAAGGAAGGCGTACCGCGCGTGTAGCGTTCGATTCCACCGCGCATGCCGTAGCCGAGATATCCAATCCATTGTGGCAAGCTATCTTTATTCTGTAGCGGCGGCAGTTCGCTCCAACGATTGCCGCGGCACTGCTCAACAGGCTCAAGAAATAAAAAACTGAAATTACCGCCGAACCGTTCCTTGCGGCCAGAATAGAGTAAGGTGAAATCCGGCAACTGTGCGAAGCGTGTGGTGAATGCGAGTGGATCTTCCCACGGATGCATTGTGAGTAACTTCCAACTCATCGCCCCACCTTCCATTGTTTGCGATGCTTGGCGAAGTAAGCCGCTTGGTCGGCACGGAGTAGTCCTGAGATTTGACGCATGGTTCGATGTTTAACGTCAAAGATTTTGCCCATCGGTTTGAGTTCGGCAACTGGCCAGACTCCCAGGCGGCAATTACTCAGGAACATCGCTTCGGCATGTTCCAGTGTGCCCACGCCCTGTTTTACCGCCTTCACTCCGACAGGAGAGAGACGAAGAATAGCATCGCGCGTGGTACCGTTTAGGCAGCCCGTATCGAGCGCGGGAGTAAAGAGTATCTCGTCCTTAATCCAGAAAACATTGGCACTGGCGGCTTCACAGATGAAGCCTTCCGTGGTGAGTTGAAGTGCTTCCTCGCAACGATGGTCATGGGCGTCGAGTAGCGCCAGTGTATTGTTTACACCCTGTGCCAGTTTGAAATTGACCGGCAAGCATTGGCGAGGGATACGAGCGAGGTTTGATAGCCATAGATGGCAAGGGTTCTCGGGGGCGGGCGAGGGAGCCAATGTTTCGATAAGCCAGTTGGTTGGCATGCCGGGTGGGTAGGGTGTATAGCCACGACTACCCACACCGCGACTGACGGCAATGCGGAGAAAGCCATTTTTGGTATTATTCTTCTTGAGTAGCTTTTTAGCGTAAGCTGTCCAGTCATTCACCGGTGCTTCAATACGCAATGCGGCAAGCCCGCCCGATAGCCGCTCCATATGGAGGTCCCATTGATAGGGCACGCCGTCCTTAATCAGGATGGTTTCAAATACTCCGTCGCCAAAGCGGAATCCGCGATCGGCGACCGGGATGGAAGCGCGATTAGCCAAAACAAGCTTGCCAGCTAGGATACTATAGGTTTTTTTATCCATGCGCTTGCTTTAGCGGACCTTGGGTCTTATTGCTACTGCATGACACACTACGCCCATATTTTTACCATCAACCGGCAGATTTTGTCGGTCAATCTGGGTTATTACACAGAGGAGCGGGGCAAAAAACAGCGGGTGGAGGTTGATCTCCGTCTTTATTTCCCCGAATCGCCTGAATGCGCACGGACGGATAAGGCACCCTTCATCGATTACGGCATCCTTGTTGAGGCGATCAAAGATTTCACCGTGAGTCGTGAATTTTCGTTAGTCGAGCATCTGGGTACCGAGCTGTTTTACCTTCTGCGCGGCATTCTCACCGAACATTGCGGTAATGATTTAAAACTCTGGCTGCGCCTGACCAAAATTACCACGCCTATTGAAGGACTTGAAGGTGGCGCATCCTATGTGACCAGCGACTTGCCCGCGGGAGCAACATTCCCGCCCGCGTTATGATTCTTATCGCGCTTGGTAGCAATCTCGGCGACCGTGAGCTGTATTTTAAGAAGGCATATACGGCGCTTAATGCGGCCGGCATCACCATACTCAAGTTTTCTTCTGTGATCGAAGTTCCGGCACTGCTACCCGCGGGTGCTCCGGCCGAATGGAATATGCCATTTCTTAATCAGGTCATCGAAGTCGAAACTTCCCAAACGGCTGAGATACTTCTGGTGATGCTGAAAGCAATTGAGAAAGAATTGGGGCGGCAGGATCGTGGCCATTGGTCGCCGCGTGAAATCGATCTCGACCTCATTGCCTATCATGATGATGTCATGAGTACGCCATCATTGACGGTGCCGCACCCACGCCTACATGAGCGCGCATTTGTGCTGAAACCGCTCGCTGAAATCGCACCTGACTGGCAGCACCCCGTATTGAATCAGTCGGCGAATGAATTGTTGGAAACGTTGTTTCCGCTGAAACTGGTGGCAATTTTAAATCTTACGCCGGATTCCTTCTCGGGAGATGGGGTAATGGATGCGAATGCCGCGCTCGCGCAGGTTACAGAGTTGGTGGCGGCTGGCGCAGATGTCATCGATATCGGTGCCGAATCGACCCGCCCGGGAGCAACAACACTCACGGCTGAAGAAGAATGGTCACGATTAAGACCATTATTACAGGCTATCCAAGTGCATCCACTGCGCGATTCATTTGCAATCAGCATCGATACGCGCCATGCCGAAACGGCACGTCAGTCACTGGCGATGGGGGTGGATATCATCAATGATGTTTCTGGCCTGTCTGATCCTAGAATGTTGACGTTACTCAAGGCGCAAAGCTGTACTATCATCGTGATGCATGCGTTAAGTGTTCCGGCCGACCCTAAAATTACCATTCCCTTGGAGGCCGATCCAGTACAGGTGATTTTGGACTGGAAAAAGAATATCGAAACGCTTGGCATTGTCCCCTCACGCCTTATTTTTGACCCCGGCATCGGTTTTGGTAAAACGGCTCAGCAATCCTTGGCACTCATCGAACGCGCATCCGAATTAGTCGCGAGCGGCGGCATGTGGCTTTTCGGTCATTCGCGCAAGAGCTTTATGAAAGTGATTGCTGACACTAAAACGGAAGAGCGCGACCGCATGACCATCCGTTTTTCTGAGCAGCTGGTGAAGGCGGGCGTGCAGCATCTTCGCGTGCATAATATCGCTATGCACCGACAGTCGTTCAGGAAGGTGGCATGAGGGGGCGATTGGCAGAGCTGCTGGAAGCGCTGAATAATCCTTCATTACCCGGGATTGATCTGGAATTAACGCGGATGGAGCAATTGCTCGCCGTACTCGATCATCCGGAAAGAAAACTGCCGCCAGTGATTCATGTGGCCGGCACCAATGGCAAAGGCTCGACCATCGCCTATCTCCGCGCGATTTATGAGGTCGCGGGTTATCACGTGCATGCCTATACCTCGCCACATCTGTTACGGTTCAATGAACGTATGGTGATTGCCGGGCATGAGATTAGTGATGCAATATTGGTGCCCTATCTCGAACACATTGTCCGCGTGACCAAGAAAATTCCGGTGACGTTCTTTGAAGCGACGACGGCGGCAGCATTGCTGGCGTTTGCTGGCCATCCGGCGGATATTCTGCTGCTTGAGACCGGACTCGGCGGCAGGTTGGACGCCACCAATGTGGTGGCAAAGCCACTGGCTACGGTAATAACGCCTATTGCTATGGATCATATGGAGTATCTTGGCGATAGCTTAAAAAAAATTGCGGCGGAAAAAGCCGGGATACTTAAACCATTCGTGCCCTGTATCTCGGCAGAGCAATCGCCGGAGGTTACGGAAGTCATCGCCAAACGCGCTGGAGAGTTGCGGGCGCCTATGGTCGCATGGCGGGCCGAGTGGGTGGAAGAGGGGATTACCCTGTTTATTAACAATCAATCCTACGCACTGCCGTATCCGGGGCTGGCCGGAGCCCATCAATATGGTAATGCGGCGCTGGCGGCGGCAACGGTGCTTAGCCTTCAATCCTCGCTCAAAACCAGTATGGAGCAAATCTGGCTGGGGGTGGCCAGTGCCAGTTGGCCAGCGCGATTGCAAGTGCTCAGCCAAGGCCCGCTCGTCGCGTGTTGGAAAGGAGCGGTAGTACTGGATGGCGGGCATAATGAATCGGCAGCCACCGCGCTGGCGGAATGGGCAAAGGAGCAGTCTAAACCCATCCACCTGCTGGTAGGTATGATGCAGCGCAAGGACGCCGCCGCCTTCTTTCGCCCCCTCGCGTCCGTCATTTCTAGCCTGATATGCGTGCCCATCCCTGGCCATCCGGACAGTTATTCCCCCGATGCACTGGCTAAAAAAGCTAAGGTGGCAGGATGTGCGAATGTGAGTATGGCCTCTTCATTGACCGACGCTTTGCGAATGCTTGAGCATGGTGGCGATGGTGTTTTATTGGTCACAGGGTCGCTATTTCTCGCAGGG
>JANNSK010000065.1:0-1540 GCA_031402515.1 Alphaproteobacteria bacterium
CAGGAAGCCATAGCCGGGATGGATCGCCTCCGCTTTGGTGGCAAGCGCGGCGGCGATGATCTTCCCACCCACCAGATAACTCTCGCGCGCCGGAGACGCCCCGATATGTACAGCCTCGTCCGCTTGCCGCACATGCAGCGCATTGGCATCGGCATCCGAATAGACGGCGACGGTGCGAATGCCCATCGCGCGCGCGGTGCGGATGATGCGGCAAGCAATTTCGCCGCGATTGGCGATGAGGAGGGATTGGATCACGTTGCTCCTCCGTCAGCCAAAAAATCCCCCACAGGACGCCGGTTTTTACGAGAGTTACAGGTTAAGCATGATGTCACCAAGTTCCCGTAGTCGTTGCCGCCACCCTCAACCACCGGAACAATATGATCGAGCGTCGCTGTCATTGTTGTGAGTTGCGATGAGCAGTAGTGGCAAACGTAGTTGTCACGCTCATAGATTTTTCGCCGGTTGTCTTTGACATTATAATAATCTGCTTCGCTTTCATCGACCTTGATTGCGGTAAGCGTGCTGGCCTTTACCGAACGAAGCTGATTTGAAGCGTCGATTTCCGCAGGAAGAAAGACACGATAAAGTGTTCCATCGCGATTTGGTGCAGCCTCTTTGCGGATTGCGCCTAAATTTTCTAAACCCGACAGCAAATCTTTGACCTGACTCTGGGAAACAGTTTCCGACCGGGCAGATTTCACGACACCGTTACCCAGTCCACGTGTGCTGACACGTATTAAGTTGCTACCGCCATTAAGAATGGAATGTCTCAGAAGGTGCCAGTAAAAAGCCGACTGGTACGGCGTTAACAACGGCTGCAAATAGTCGACCACATCACTAATAATGTTATCGATAGCAATGTTCGCGTCGGTAGCAGCCGCTGGAATATTCGGGCTTGGCTTTTTATCGGTCTCAATCTCGGTCAAGAGTTCTCGAATAACCGCAAATTTGCTCGCTACGTCACTCACATCCGGAACACCCCAAACCGGGGCGCCTCCTCGATTGGTGCGTTCAGCGCTGCCGCGAAGGCCAGCCCCAGCACATCCCTTGTCTGCGCCGGGTCGATAATCCCGTCGTCCCACAGCCGCGCGGTGGCGTGGTAGGGATTGCCTTCGTCTTCGTATTTCTGGCGGATCGGGGCCTTGAAGGCCTCGGCTTCCTCCGGCGTCCATTTGTCGGCATCGCGGTGGACGGTCGCCAGCACGCTCGCCGCTTGCTCGCCGCCCATCACCGAAATCCGCGCATTGGGCCAGGTGAAGAGGAAACGGGGTGAGTAGGCGCGCCCGCACATGCCGTAATTGCCCGCACCGAAACTGCCGCCAATCAACACGGTGATCTTGGGCACGCTCGCGGTAGCAACGGCGGTCACCAGTTTAGCGCCGTGCTTGGCGATACCCTCCGCCTCATATTTGCCGCCGACCATGAAGCCGCTGATATTCTGCAGGAACAACAGGGGTATCCGCCGCTGGCAGGCGAGTTCGATGAAATGCGCGCCTTTGACTGCGCTCTCGCTGAACAGCACGCCGTTATTGGCGAGGAT
>JANNSK010000066.1:0-7422 GCA_031402515.1 Alphaproteobacteria bacterium
AGTCGGCGCAGCAGCTCGCCGCGCTGATTTCCGACATTATCGACCTTGCCTCGATTCAAGCGGGATTCCTCAAGCTTGACGTGGCCGACTTCGACATAAGAAAAACCGTGGACTCCGTGCTTGTGCTGTTTTCCGAGCGGACGAAGTCGCAGAACGTGGCGGTTGCGGTGAATATCGCGCCGGAAGTGAAGGCGATGCATGGCGATGAGGCGCGGGTGCGGCAGATGCTGGTGAACCTCGTTTCCAACGCCATCAAATACGCCAAAGAAAAAGGCCAGATTGAAATTGATATCCATTACGCGGCGGGGAAAACTAAAACACCGCTGGTTATTCGTGTGTTCGATAACGGGCCAGCGATCGAGCTGGAGCGGCAGGAAAAACTATTCGATCCGTTCTTCCGCGGCGCGCTCAAACACGGGGCGGATGCCACGCTTGGCCTGTCCATCGTCAAACGCTTTGTGGAACTGCATGGCGGCACGATCACGGTCGATTCGCAAATGAATGTCGGCACGGCGATTATCTGCAGTTTTCCGCAGGGGGATTAGGGGCACTCAGTCCTTGTTAAAACACCCAAGAACGATATGGTTAGAGTGACGGCCCTTTTCCTTCACCGCTAGGTTTGGGCGAGATGTCGACGGGGTTATCGGCGGGGTTCGCGGGTACGGGACCAAAAGTGGGCAGTGTTTGCGTAACCCCTGGTTCATCCATAAAATTCTTAATTGTCACGCCCGATCCCCGCTTGCCAGCTGCAAACTGAGAGGTGATTATATAGTGCCCTGCATTGCCGAGGCCGAGTTTAATTTTCCCTTCTTCGCATGATTTGTTAGGGGTGAAGCTCGGCATCTCCACGGGTGGAGGGCCCATGGGAATGAAGCTCGGCATCTCCACGGGTGGAGGGCCCTTGGGAGTGAAGCTCGGCATCTCCACAGCCTCTGGACCACATTGAAAGTCTTTAATCTTTGCGGTTTTTATATCCTTAGAGAACCACGTGAACGTAGCGGTTGCTGCAGCGTGCTCAGCGATAGCCCCTGTTATTTTGCTGGTTATTGGGTTTTTTGGGTCTTCGGTCGACATAGTTTCTCTCCTAATCATGTGCCTTCATTGACCACTATAGCAGCCAATTGTTAAGATTTTATGACGATTTGGCAAAAAAGTGAAAAGAATGATCAGCGACCATCATTCACTCGCACTATATCCTGTAGAACCAGTCATACAGGGCGTTGTTGAGGAAATTCAACAGCAAAATCAACGCGATAGGGGATAGGTCGACCCCGCCGAGGTCGGGGAGAATTTTGCCAAGCACTTTGCGGATGGGGCGCAGCATCGGCTCGCACAGGCGGGTAAGTGCCTGATAAACCCGCTGAACCAAGGGGCTGGCGCGATTCACGATATCAAAATGCAGCAGCAACCCAATCACAATCCAGGTGATCAGCGCCAAGTTTATAAGGAAAATAATGTTATTTACCAGATTGATAAATGGATTCAGCATGGGTTTATTTCTTTCCGGTGAGCGAGAGGTCTTGTTTTAACGTGGGTATCACCATATAATTGGCCCGCAGTAAAAAGCAAGCGCAAGCATTGCTTTCTGCGGGTGCTCGCAAGAAGTGCTCAATCATAATCGGCCCGCACGTAAGCGGACTAGGAGCTAGGATACCATGACGGTCTCGACCATAGGCAATGTTGGCGCAGATATCGCGCGGGCACAGGACAAGCAGAACAAGCAGGACAGCGTGCGTGTTGGCGCAAAGAATGCCGCCACGCTGCCGCAGGATCGTGTCGATACGGCGGCACTGCAGTTGCTCGATGTGGAAACGGCGCGCAAGTTTACCGAAGCCGAGAACCTGTACGCGGCGCGGAGCACGCTGTCGGATGCGGATTTCGCAGCGACCGAATCGCCGCAGGAGCGTGTCTACGCGCAGGCGAAAGAAGCGATCGCCGCGCAGACCAATAAGCTGCCCGGCAATGTCCTTCAGCTATTGAATGAATAACGTTAGGCTTGTGCAATCCCTGCTGCGGCAGACGTTCTGGTGCCGACGGATTGTGCGTTCGGTCCGTCCACGTCCTGCATCGTTCCCTTTGCCGGATTAGCTTTTCCCGCTTCTAATGCTGCGGTCTGGTAGGTCGGTTCCCCTCCTTTGGCTTTGGCAATCCGGCGATCGAGATCGCCCGATTCATCGAGATAGGCCACGGCGAGTGCGTACTCGATGCGCTTTATCTCGAATTCGCTCAGCTTCATGCCAGGTGGCATGGGAGTGTCGGGATCGAGCATCCGTGCCGCGACATATTTAATAGCGGCTGCCATTTCTTCTTTGGTCTGCGTGGCGCCCATTGAGATCGTGTTCTTTTCAACCGGCTTTTCCCGCGCAAATACGCAGAAACGGTCGACGACCCTTTCCGTGGCATCCGTGAAGGCCTCCTGGTCCAGCCTGCCGTCCTGCTTCTTCATATTTCTAACTTCATCGGCCAGCCGGACGGGAACCGCCGGATTGCCACCAATGCAGATGATATCCGGCAGTAGCTTGTCGATGTCTACGGGATGTGCTGCACCTCTTCCATGCCCTACCCCCAAGAGGTTGGTGCCTATGCTCGCCTTGCTGTCATTCTTTTTGGGATTCCGTCTGTCGGCGTCGATATGGACACCCAGGGCGTCGATAATCATATCGATAGGGTCTAGGGTAGCGACATTTCTGTATAGTTTGTCGGGAGCGTCTTCCGTCGGTGTGTCGCCGACGAATGACTGCAACACTGCTCCCACCGGGACATACTGCGTGTTGAAATCATCCAACGATTGTCCGCCATAGCAGCTGACAATGGAAATGAAGCTCGGATTATCTTTGGGATTGGGGCGGCCGAGCGCCCGAAAGAAGTCATCGTAACTAACGAATTCCCATTCGCGTCCACCGTTCTCGCTCTGTAGGTCCCATCCTAAATAGCCGTCTTTACTGCCATGGCAGGCAACAATGACATTGGCCCCCGGCGGCACTTTTTTTGCCTGCTCAATTATGGATAGCGGCGGGCTGACGATAACGATTTTTTCTCCGTCTGCCTGAATGATGACCGTGCGCCCTTCCTTGTCCTTGGTGACTTCCTTTGCACCTTCGGAGAAATTCTTGACGAATTGCTCAAGGGCCTTTCTACCGTTGGTTCCGGTGTAGTCGCCGCCGTAGAAAATCCATGTTTCTTTGGGTGCATCCATGTGGTTCGCGTATCTCCTGCTTTATTCAGGATAACGTAAAAACATTAGGATATCGTTAACGGCATCGCTGTCGGGCCATTCAATAACAATAGCTTAACTTGGAAGATGGGCGGGGAAATGGCTATTTTCGCTTATCCACCGATACGAACTTCCGTGGCTCGGCGCCGATATAGAGTTGGCGCGGGCGGCCGATTTTCATGCCCGGATCCTCGATCATCTCTTTCCATTGCGCCACCCATCCGGCGGTACGTGCGACGGCGAACAGCACGGTGAACAAAGCGGTGGGGATGCCTAAGGCGCGGTAGATGATGCCGGAGTAGAAGTCGACATTGGGGTACAGCTTGCGCTCGATGAAATACTCGTCGTGTAGGGCGATACGCTCGAGCTCCATGGCGATTTTGAGCAGCGGCTCGTCCTGTTGTCCAAGCTCGGTGAGCACTTCATGGCAGGATTTGCGCAGTACAGCGGCGCGCGGGTCGTAGTTCTTATATACGCGGTGGCCGAAGCCCATCAGGCGGAAATTATCGTTTTTGTCTTTGGCGCGTTTGATGAAATGCGGGATGTTTTTAATGTCGCCGATCTCGGTGAGCATGGCAATCACCGCCTCGTTGGCACCGCCATGCGCCGGTCCCCATAGCGAAGCAATGCCGGCGCCGATACAGGCGAAGGGGTTGGCGCCGGAGGAGCTTGCAAGCCTGACGGTCGAGGTCGAGGCGTTTTGTTCATGGTCGGCATGGAGGATGAAGATTTTCTCCATGGCGTCGGCAATCACCGGGTTGACGTGATAGGGCTCGGCCGGTGTGGCGAATAGCATATGCATGAAGTTTTCGCAGAAGCCGAGGTCGTTGCGTGGATAGACGAAGGGTTGACCGATCGAGTATTTGTAGCACATCGCTGCCATGGTCGGCATTTTGGCGATCAGGCGGAGTGCGGCAAGTTCACGCTCTTCGGGATTATGGATGTCGAGCGAGTCGTGATAAAACGCCGAAAGCGAGGCGACCGCGCCCACCATGATTGCCATCGGGTGTGCGCGGCGGGGGAAGCCGCGATAGAGGAAATGCAGCTGTTCATGGATCATCGTGTGGTGGGTGATGCGGTAATCGAACCATTCTTTTTGCTTCGCGTTAGGCAGGTCACCGTAATTGAGCAGATAGGCGGTCTCGAGGAAGTTGGCTTTGTTGGCCAGATCAGCGATGTCATAGCCGCGATAACGCAGGATGCCTTTGTCGCCGTCGATATAGGTAATCTCTGAGTCGCATGACGCGGTCGACAGGAAGCCCGGATCGAAGGTGAAATGTCCGGTCGATGCGTATAGCTTCGAAATATCGATGACGTTGGGGCCCTCCACCGCTTCGTAAATGGGAAACTCCACCGGCTTGCCGCCCTGGATGGTGAGATTTGCCGAACCGATGCGCTTGAAGCGCGTGGCCTGATCGCGCCTTGCGGTTTGTAGCTTGGTCGGGCGAGGAGGAGGTGTGGCGCTCCGGCGCGCCTTCTTCGCCTGTTTCTTGGATTTTTCGTGCTTTTCTTTTTTCTTTGTCGCTGCTTTAGCCACATGCGCCTCCAGCCAGAGTTGAGGAACGCTAGACCCCACTATTTCATACGTCAATGATTTTAGGCGGCTTCGGCTGCTGGCGCTAACAGCGCCAGCACTTTGTGGTCGAGGCGCGACAGCGGGAGCGCGGCGATTTCCTCGCGTGTGCGCCAGTCGGTGCTATTTTTTATGTCCGGTATACGCATATAACGCACGACGCCCTCCAATCTGAAATGCGTATAAATATGCGTGATGTGGCCAATCAGCGTGCCCTCACCCGAAATCGCCCTCTCCCAAAATTCGCCAAGAGGCGAATTTTGACCTCTCCCGGTGGGAGAGGTAGCCGTGGGGCGAGGTCGCGCCTCTTGCTTACCTCTCCCACCGGGAGAGGTCAAAATCCGTCTTCGGATTTTGGGAGAGGGCGATTTCGGTTGAGGGCTTTGTGGGAATCCATACAGCCCGCCGAGCAGTGCATCCTTGCGCGCCTCCAAGAATAGTTTTCCGGCGGCGTCCTCCATCACCATGATGGTGACTTGTCTGGTGGGTGAGGCCTTCTTCACTTTGCGTGCGGGGTAAAGTTCCGGCGCGGTTTTGCCGTTGCAGATGATGTTGGCCGGACATTCGCCGCAAAGGGGCGCTTTGGGCGTGCAGATCATGGAACCTAAATCCATCATTGCCTGATTGTAGTCGAAGGGGGTTTTGCGGTTCAGTAGCGTTGCGGCTTCCTGCCATAGATCATTATCTTTCTCGCGGGCAAAAATACGGGCGACGACGCGTTTTACATTCGCTTCGAGCACCGGCACGGGCTGGTGATGGGCAAAAGCCAGAATTGCATGGGCTGTATTCTGGCCGATGCCGGGCAGGGAAAGCAGTGAGTTGAGTAAATCTTGCGTAGCCGAAGGCGAGCCGCTTGCGGCGGGGGTCAGCACACTTGCGCGAAGGGGGTTAAGACCCCCTTCAACAGATAATTTTGCCGCCTCATGCAAATACCCTGCTCTTCGATAATAGCCCAAGCCCTCCCACGCTTTCAGTACTTCTTGGCGTGAGGCTTTGGCGAGATGGGTGATGGTGGGGAAACGTTCAAGGAACGGGAAATAATAGCGGGCGAGCACCGTCGACACCTGCGTTTGCTGCAGCATCACCTCGCTCACCCATATCGCATAGGGATCAGTGGTATTGCGCCATGGTAGGTCGTGCCGCCCATAGGTTTTATACCAGCGTGCGAGCCGCTGATGAAATGTGCGTAACGCGGCGGCTTCTATTTGCCGGGCGAGGCGCTTGGTGTTAGAGTTTCTGACCATATCAACGTGAGGAAACCATGACACCCCCATCCACCGCAACTGCAAAAAAAACAAAAACCGATGCTGCCCCAATTTCGGTGACGACCGGCGCACTGCCCGGCTCGCTGAAAATCTACGCGCAAGGCTCCGATCGGCTGATGGGTGTCAACGTCGCCATGCGGGCGATTGCGCTTGCTAAAACCGCCAATGAAGCCCCGCTCGTGGTGTACGACACCTCCGGACCCTACACCGACGCGCAGGAAAAAATCGACATCGCGAAAGGGCTGCCTCCCTTGCGCGCGCAATGGATCGAAGCGCGCGGCGATGTGGAGCGCTATGATGGCCGCGCGACACGGCCGGAGGATGACGGCTTAAAAAGTTCCCAGTTGTCAGTTGCCAGTTCCCAGTTGGTGCAGTTTCCGAATGTTCCAGCAAAACCGTTGCACGCAAAGAATCATGCGGTGACACAAATGTATTACGCGAAGAAGGGTATTATTACTCCGGAAATGGAATACATAGCCATTCGTGAGAATGAAGGTCGGTCGGAAGCGCGGGCGGCGGATAAGGGTGGTGAGAGTTTTGGTGCAGCCATTCCGCGTTTGGTAACGCCCGAGTTCGTTAGAGATGAAGTCGCCAGAGGGCGGGCCATCATCCCTTGCAACATTAACCATCCGGAGTTGGAGCCGATGATTATCGGCCGCAATTTCAAGGTCAAAATCAACGGCAATATCGGCAATTCTGCCATCAGCTCAAGCATTGCTGAGGAAGTCGAGAAAATGGTGTGGGCGACGCGTTGGGGCTCGGACACGATCATGGATTTAAGCACGGGCAAAAACATCCACGCCACGCGCGAATGGATCATTCGTAACTCCGCCGTGCCCATCGGTACGGTGCCGATTTATCAGGCGCTGGAGAAAGTCGGCGGCGTGGCCGAGGATTTAACGTGGGAAATCTACCGCGACACACTCATCGAACAAGCCGAGCAGGGCGTCGATTACTTCACCATCCATGCAGGTGTTCGCTTGCCCTTCGTGCCGCTCACCGCCAACCGCGTGACGGGGATTGTTTCGCGCGGCGGTTCCATCCACGCCAAATGGTGCCTCGCCCATCATGAGGAAAATTTTACCTACACGCATTTTGAAGAAATCTGCGAGATCATGGCGGCGTATGATGTGAGCTTCTCGCTGGGTGACGGTTTGCGCCCGGGAAGTATTGCCGATGCGAACGACGCGGCGCAATTCGCCGAGCTCAAAACACTCGGCGAGCTTACCAAGGTGGCGTGGAAGCATGACTGTCAGGTGATGATCGAAGGGCCCGGCCATGTGCCGATGCACCTTATTAAAGAGAATATGGATAAGCAGCTCGAGGCCTGCCATGAGGCGCCATTCTACACGCTGGGGCCACTGACCACC
>JANNSK010000067.1:0-5157 GCA_031402515.1 Alphaproteobacteria bacterium
CGCGAGCTGGCGCTGGTAAAGGTCACTGGCGACGGCGATAATCGGGTCGAGGCGTTGCGCATCGCCGATATTTTCCGCGCCAAGCCGGTCGATACGACCATCGAGAGCTTCGTGTTTGAAATCACCGGTACCACGGAAAAAGTGAACACCTTCATCGACTTAATGAAACCCCTTGGCCTTGCGGAAGTCTGCCGCACGGGCGTTGCCAGTGTGGCGCGGGGCAAGAAGGGGATTTAAATTCGTTTTTGGTTGTTAGTTGTTAGTTGTTCGTTTTTCGGATAACCAACAACCAACAACCAGTAACCAACAACGGAGTTACTATGAAAGTTTATTACGATAAAGATTGCGACACGAGCCTCATCAAATCGAAAAAAGTAGCCATCATCGGCTACGGTTCGCAGGGCCATGCGCATGCGCTGAACCTCAAGGATTCGGGAATAAAAGATATTACGATTGGTTTGCGTACGACATCGAAGGCGGTGGTGAAGGCCAAGCAGGCAGGATTCAAAGTTGCTGAAAGTGCGGAAGCGGTAAAAGATGCCGACGTGGTGATGCTGCTGGCGCCGGATGAATTCCAGGCGGAAATTTATACGCAAATCGAACCCAACATCAAAAAGGGCGCGGCGCTCGCTTTCGCGCATGGGTTTAATTACCACTTCCAATTCATCAAAGCGCGCCCAGATATGGATGTGTTCATGATCGCACCCAAAGGCCCCGGTCACACGGTGCGCAGCGAATACCAAAAAGGCGGCGGCGTGCCGTGTCTTGTGGCGATTGCGCAGGATACATCCGGCAACGCACTCAAACTCGCGCTTTCCTATGCGTCGGGTGTTGGCGGCGGTCGCGCGGGCATTATCGAAACCACGTTCAAGGACGAATGCGAAACCGATTTATTCGGCGAGCAGGCGGTGCTGTGCGGTGGTATCACCCACCTCATCAATGCCGGATTCGAAACGCTGGTCGAGGCGGGCTACCCGCCGGAGATGGCCTATTTCGAGTGTTTGCACGAGACCAAACTCATCGTCGATTTATTGTACGAAGGCGGCATGGCCAATATGCGTTACTCGATTTCGAACACGGCGGAGTATGGCGATTACGTCACCGGTCCGCGTATCATTACGAAAGAGACCAAGGCCGAAATGAAGCGCGTGCTTGCCGATATCCAATCCGGCAAATTCGCCCGCGAGTTCATTGCGGATCGTGCCACGCAAGGGCCGCACCGTTTGGAAAAATTCCGCGAGGAATCGGCCAAGCACCCGATCGAACAAGTCGGCAAAAAACTGCGCGCCATGATGCCGTGGATTGCGAAGAATAAACTGGTGGATGCGGCGTAAGGTAGGGAGTTGTCACCCCGTCGAATGACGGGGTCTGGTACGGACTGTATTTTAGTGAAACCGGATGCCGTCATGAAGACGGCATGACAAGGCAGGAGATCGTGACAAGGTAGGGACATGTTTGAGAAACAATACTATGTCTATATTTTGACTAAGGCCCGTAACAGTACTTTCTATACGGGCGTGACGAATGATTTAATCCGGCGGGTGTGGGAGCGCCGAGAAGAATTGGTCAAAGGATTTACCAAAAGATACAGCATCCATCATTTAGTTTATTATGAAGTGTATAATGATATAAACATGGCCATCGCGCGGGAGAAGCTCATCAAAAAATGGCGGCGGGAAATTAAAATCGAGGCCATTGAAAGAATGAATCCGCGATGGAACGATTTGTATATTGAATTAACCGAAGAAAGACCGGACCCCGTCATGCGACGGGGTGACAAGTTGGAGAGCGTGGCATGAGCAACAACCGCATCATCATTTTCGACACCACCTTGCGCGATGGCGAGCAGTCGCCGGGCATGAGCATGACCAAGGAAGAAAAACTCCTCGTCGCCGAGCTGCTCGATACGATGGGCGTCGATGTGATCGAGGCCGGATTCGCCATGGCATCGGACGGCGATTTTGAGGCGGTCAAGGCCATCGCCGAGATGACCAAGAACGCCGTGGTCTGCTCGCTGGCGCGCGCCAAGCCTGCGGATATTCACCGCGCAGGTGAGGCGGTGAAGCCAGCTAAACGCCCTCGCATCCATACATTCATTTCAACGTCCGACATTCACCTGCAATACCAGTTCAAGCTTACGCGCGAGGAAGTGCTCGTTATTATTAAAGAGATGGTCGGGTTGGCGCGCAGCTACACCGATAACGTCGAATGGAGCGCGATGGACGCGACGCGTTCCGAGCCCGATTATTTATGCAAAGCGGTCGAGGTGGCGATTGCGGCGGGGGCGACAACCATCAACCTTCCGGACACAGTAGGCTACGGCACGCCGGAGACGATTGCCGCTATGTTCAAAGACGTCATTGCCCGCGTGCCCAATGCCGACAAGGCGATATTCTCTTTCCACGGGCAGAATGATTTGGGTTTGGCGACTGCGAATTCGTTAGCGGCGGTACGGGCCGGTGCGCGACAAATCGAGTGCACCATCAACGGCATCGGCGAGCGGGCGGGGAATACGTCGCTTGAGGAAGTGGTGATGGCGCTCAAAACCCGTAAGGATATTTTCAACGTCGCGTGTGGGATTAAAACCGAATATCTCATGCGCGCCTCGCGGCTTGTGACGCAGGTCACCGGCCAGCCGGTGCAGGTGAACAAGGCGATTGTGGGGGCGAATGCGTTTGCGCACGAGTCCGGCATCCACCAGGACGGCATGCTGAAAAATCGTGATACGTATGAGATCATGACGCCGGAATCGGTGGGCGTCACCAAAACCAATTTGGTGATGGGCAAGCATTCCGGCCGCGCGGCATTCAAGGATAAACTCTCCGAGCTCGGCATTCGTCTGGGCGATAATGCGCTGGAGGATGCGTTCGTGCGGTTCAAAACCCTTGCCGATAAGAAGAAAGAAATCTTCGACGAGGATATATTGATGCTGGTCGAAACCGATAAGGCGGCGGACCGCGTCGCGTTTGAATCGCTGCAGGTCGAGTGTGGCACCAATGGGCCGCAGGTCGCTACCTTGGGCATGAAGATCGACGGTAAATTGCGCACCATCAAGAAAGAAGGCAATGGACCGGTCGATGCCACCTTTAATGCCATCCGCGCCCTCTTGCCCGAGTCCGCCGATGCGGAGCTGAAGCTCTATCAGGTCCATGCCGTCACCCGCGGTACGGACGCGCAGGCGGAAGTTTCCATCCGCCTTGAGCGCGATGGGCGTTTGGTCACCGGCCATGACGCGGATGTGGATACGTTAGTTGCCTCAGCGCGGGCCTATATCAACGCGTTGAACAAGCTCGAGCGCTTCGAGCGCCGCATCCACCTCACCGATCAGGATGAGCAGGCTCAGCCTGCAAATAAGAAGAAAGAAAAAGCGGCGGGTTAGTTACTGGCCGAGTTTGTTTTCGATTTTATTGGCGAGTTTTTCCGCGGCCTTATCGGAACCCATCGGGTTGCTGAGGGGCGCTTCGCCTTCTGCGGGATGGGAGCCTCTGCTATTCAGGTATTTACCAATTTCTCTGACCCTAACTATGTCCACTGCTTTTGAAATGGTTTTAGCCTTTCCCTCGTCCACGCGTCCGCCATCTGGTATGGGCTTGCCGCCGTTTGATCGGCGCGTATCTTCGTCATGCTGACGATTGGTATTTTCCATCTGCACGCGTGTTTTGTGATCTTCACTCATCTGAAACCTCTTATGATTGCTTATCCCATAGTATAACGGCCAATGGTTAAGAGTCTATTAACCTATCGTGAAGTTTTTGTGACAATCGGCCGCATTTCAACAGCCTATTGATAGAGCGGGGAAAATACTTGCCACCCGGTCGCTGGTGGTTAATGTAGCGACCTACTCGCGCCGTCATTGCGAGGGCTTCGGGCGTCAAGCGATCCAGCCACAAACGCCGTCATGCTCGCATTTATTGCGAGCATCCACTCCGAGTTGGATCCTCGCGACGAGCGCGAGGATGACGTGGTTCCAGATTGCTTCCACCCAAAGCACTCACTATGACGAACTAAAAGGAAAAAAAATGTTCGGTTTAGGAAAATTATTCGGGTGGATGTCGGAAGACATGGCCATCGATTTGGGTACCGCCAATACGCTCGTGTATGTGAAGGGCCGCGGGGTGGTGCTCAACGAACCGTCGGTCGTCGCCATGCGCCAGGAGCGCGGGATGATGATTCCCTATGCGTTCGGCAATGAAGCGAAACTCATGCTCGGTCGCACGCCGGAGAAAATCGAGGCGATTCGTCCGCTGAAAGACGGCGTCATCGCCGATTTCCGCTCGGCGGAGGAGATGATTAAATACTTCATCCAGCGCGTGCATAATCGCCGCAGCTTCACCGGGCCGATGATTATTATTTGTGTGCCCTCGGGTTCGACGCCAGTTGAAAGACGGGCGATTCAGGAGTCGGCGGAGAATGCCGGCGCGCGCGATGTGTACCTGATTGAGGAACCAATGGCGGCAGCGATTGGCGCTGGGCTGCCTGTTACCGAACCCACCGGTTCGATGATTGTCGATATCGGCGGCGGCACCACGGAAGTCGCCGTGCTCTCATTGGGCGGCATTGTGTACGCGCGCAGCGCGCGCGTTGGCGGCGATAAAATGGATGAGGCGATTATCAGTTACATCCGCCGCTACCATAACCTGCTCATCGGCGAAGCGACGGCCGAGCGTATCAAAAAAGAAATCGGCGCGGCGTGTCCGCCGGTCGATGGCCAGGGCGGCCTCGTTGAAATCAAGGGCCGCGACCTCATGAACGGTGTGCCGAAAGAGCTCGTGCTTTCCGAGGCGCAAATCGCCGAAGCGCTGACCGATCCGGTGAATCAAATTATCGAGGCGGTGAAAGTCGCGCTCGAATCCACCCCGCCCGAATTGTCCAGCGATATTGTCGATAAGGGAATCGTGATGTCCGGCGGCGGTTCGCTGCTGCGCCATCTTGACGTGGTGATGAGTCAGGCCACGGGATTACCGGTATTTGTTGCCGAGGATGCGTTAAGCTGCGTGGCCGTCGGTACCGGCAAAGTATTGGAAAATCTTGATACTTTCAAGCATGTGCTGTTTAAGCAGGAGTAGTGGCACGTGGGAGGTGTGACCAGGAACCTGTAGCACAACCCCAGTGTGGGGCCACAAGTCACCAACCACCACACACAATTTTTGTTTTTAC
>JANNSK010000068.1:0-12698 GCA_031402515.1 Alphaproteobacteria bacterium
CTTCTGGAAGGCCTTGGCGATTTCATTGTCGATACCAGGCGTAATGCGGTCGAGATATTCGATCACGGTGACTTTAGAACCCAGCCGCCGCCATACGGAGCCAAGCTCAAGACCAATCACACCCGCGCCAATCACCACGAGATGCTTCGGCACTTCCGACAATTCCAGCGCGCCGGTCGAAGAAACGATCTGCTTCTCATCGATGGTAATCCCCGGCAGCGGCGTGACTTCCGAGCCGGTGGCGATGATGATATGCTTGGCCCCATATTTCGTGCCATCCACCGCCACTTCGTTCTTGCCGGTGATGGTTCCCCAGCCTTTGAGATAGGTAACTTTGTTCTTCTTGAAGAGGCCTTCGATACCCTTGGTGAACTGGGTAACGACCTCATCCTTACGCGCCATCATGGTGGGCAAATCAAGCGTCGGGCTCACCTTGATGCCATGCTTGGCGAAGGCATGCGATGCATCGTCGAACTTCTCCGACGATTCCAGCAGCGCTTTGGACGGAATACAGCCCACATTAAGGCATGTGCCGCCCAGCGTGCCACGCTTCTCCACGCACGCCGTCTTAAGCCCCAGCTGCGCCGCGCGAATCGCCGCCACATAGCCACCTGGGCCACCACCAATTACGATTACGTCGAATGATTCAGTCATATTCTCTCTCTTTCGTCATTCTCGCGCTTGTCGCGAGAATCCATGGATCCTCGCAACGAGTGCGAGGATGACGGGTTACTAGAGGCCGAGCAATAGTCGGCGGGGATCTTCGATGGCCTGCTTGACCTTCACGAGGAACGTCACCGATTCACGGCCGTCGATGATGCGGTGATCGTAGGTCAGCGCGATATACATCATCGAGCGAATCACGATCTGGCCGTTCACGACCACCGGCCGCTCCTCAACCTTATGCATGCCAAGGATGCCCGATTGCGGCGGGTTGATGATGGGGGTGGCCAGCAGCGAACCATACACACCGCCGTTAGTCACGGTAAATGAGCCACCCTTCATGTCATCCATGGAAAGCGTACCGTCGCGCGCCTTGGTGGCGGCATCGGCAATGTCTTTCTCAATTTGCGCGAGGGATTTTTTATCGCAATCGCGGATGACGGGAACGACAAGACCGTTCGGCCCGCCTACAGCAACGCCGATATCGTAATAATTTTTGTAAATGATTTCATCGCCAGCAATCTCGGCATTCACTGCCGGAATCTGTTTCAGCGCATTGACTGCCGCCTTGATGAAGAAACCCATGAAGCCCAGCCGTGCCCCATGCTTTTTCTCGAACTCTTCCTTGTACTCGTTACGGAAGGCGAGCAGGCCCGTCATATCCACCTCGTTGAAGGTGGTAAGCGAAGCCGCCGTATTCTGCGATTCCTTCAAACGCCGCGCGATGGTCTGGCGCAGCTTGCTCATTTTCACCCGCTCTTCGCGAGGTCCTGCAGCAGATGCCGTACCCATCCCGTCGCCCTCGAGCGCGGTGAGCACATCGCCCTTGGTGAGGCGCCCATCCTTGCCCGAAGCGGGAATGGATGCAGGGGCGACTTGCGGATTTTCGCTGAGCATTTTCTGCACGGCGGGGCCACTCTTGGAAATGGGGGCTGGTTGTTGGTTGTTGGTTGTTGGTTTAGCCGCGGGCGCAGGAGCCTTGGCTGTCGGCTGTCGGCTGTCGGCTGCAGGCTTCGTGCCCGCCGCACCGACTTCGATACGGCCAAGCAGCGCACCGACGCCAACATTGCTACCTTCCTTAGCGATGATTTCTTTGAGCGCGCCAGCGGCTGGGGAGGGCACCTCGACCGTGACCTTATCGGTCTCAAGCTCGCACAAAGGCTCATCGACCTTAATGGCGTCGCCGGGTTTTTTGAACCATTTGGTGACGGTGGCTTCCGAAACCGACTCGCCTAAGACTGGAACGACAATATCTCCGCTGGCCATAACTTCTCCTACGCTTTCTTCTTCTGTTTTGCTGCCGACGCGCCAAGGTTAAACGCGCCCTCAACAAGCTGTGCCTGTTCGATGGTGTGTAACTTGAGATAGCCCGCCGCGGTCGACGCCGTTTCCTTGCGGCCGATATAGCGAATGCGGTAATTGCGCGAAAGTGAATCCATCACCTCGCCGATGCGTGGACCGATGAAGCGCCAGGCACCCATATTCTCTGGCTCTTCCTGACACCAGGCAACTTCGGCACTCTCATAACGCTTGACCGCGGCCAGGATTTCCTCGCGCGGGAAGGGGTAGTATTGCTCGACGCGCACCAGCGCAACATCATCGATTTTTTTCTCGCGGCGGGCTTCCAGCAGGTCGTAATAGACTTTGCCTGAAGTGAGAATCACCCGCCGCACGGTTTTATCCGAACCCAGCGTATCGATTTCCGGCATCACTTTTTTGAAGCCGGTGCCCACGCCGAAATCTTTCAACGACGAGGTGGCGAGCTTATGGCGCAGCAGTGATTTCGGCGTCATCACGATGAGCGGTTTACGGAATTTGCGCGCGAGTTGGCGGCGCAATACGTGGAAGAAGTTCGCGGGCGTGGTGCAGTTGACCACCTGCATATTATCCTCACCACAGAGCTGTAAGTAACGCTCAAGCCGCGCTGAGGAATGCTCCGGCCCCTGGCCTTCATAGCCGTGCGGCAGCAGCATGACGAGACCGGACATGCGCAGCCATTTGACCTCGCCGGAAGCAATGAATTGATCGACAATCACCTGCGCACCGTTGGCGAAATCGCCGAACTGAGCCTCCCACAATACGAGCGCCCCCGGCTCGGCCAGCGAATAGCCATACTCAAACCCGAGCACGGCGAATTCCGAGAGATTTGAATCATGCACCTCATACGGCGCTTGCCCTTTGGCGATGTTGTTGAGCGGTATGTAACGGGTTTCATTTTCCTGATCGATCAGCACCGAATGGCGGTGCGAGAAGGTGCCACGGCCGGAATCCTGTCCGGTTAAACGCACGGGATTTTTGTCAGCGAGCAACGACGCATAACCCAGCGCTTCGCCCATCGCCCAATCAATCCCGACCCCCGATTCCATCATCTCGGCCTTGGCCTTGAGCTGACGCTCGACCTTGCGGTTAATGTTAAAGCCTTCGGGAAATTTGGCGAGGTTAAGCCCGATCTCTTTGAGTTTCTTCAAATCAACACCGGTATCGGGCTCCTTGCCCAAACCACCCTCCGCCGAGCCAAACCCGGCCCATTTGCCCTCGAGCCAGTTGGCTTTGTTCGGCTTATAGATTTTCGCCGCTTCGTATTCCTTCTGGAAGAAACCGTTTAGCCGCTCGGCCTCGGCGCCGATTTCGGCCTCAGTCATCGTACCCTCGGCGATCAAACGCGCGCCGTAGACATGCGCCGGCAGCGGGTGGGCAGCGATGGTTTGATACATGATGGGCTGGGTGAACATCGGCTCGTCGCCTTCGTTATGCCCGTAGTTTCGGTAGCAAAATATATCGACGACCGAATCGCGCCCGAAGGCTTGCCTGAATTCCGTGGCAAGCTGGCAGCAAAAAACCACCGCTTCCGGATCGTCGCCATTCACGTGGAAAATCGGCGCCTGCACAGCTTTGGCGACATCGGTCGGGTAGGGGGTAAAGCGCGAATATTTTGGCGCGGTGGTGAAACCAATCTGGTTATTGACGATGACATGCACCGTGCCGCCGGTGCGGTAGCCGCGAAGGTCCGCCAGCGCCAAGGTTTCAGGTACCAGCCCCTGACCGGCGAAAGCGGCATCGCCATGCAGCATCAATCCCATGATGGATTTGCGCTCAGTGTCGCCGCGCTGGTCCTGCTTGGCGCGCACCTTGCCGACAACGACCGGGTTCACCGCCTCCAAATGCGACGGGTTGGCAGTGAGCGACAAATGCAGCGATTTGCCGTTACCCATCACCCGGTCCTGCGACGCGCCCAAATGGTATTTCACATCGCCCGACGCCTGAATCGAATCGGGGAAATCGAGATTGCCGTTAAAAATCGACAGTAGCTCCGAATAGGGCTTGCCCATGATGGCGGTGAGCACGTTCATCCGCCCGCGATGCGGCATGCCGATGACGATTTCCGCGACGCCGACCGCTGAGGCCGTTTCCAAAATCGCCACGAGGCCCGGCACCATGGCGTCGCCACCCTGGATGGAGAAGCGCTTCATGCCGGTATATTTAAGCTGAACGAATTCCTCGAACCCTTCGACCTCGAGCAGGCTGCTCAGGATTTTTTTCTTCATGGCGGCGGGAAATTGCGGTATGCCGCGCGCCGCCTCGATGCGCTCCATCACCCAATTGCGCTGGGCGGGGTCCTGGATATGCATGAATTCAACGCCAATCGTGCCGGAATAGGTGGTTTGCAGGATTTCCAGAATCTCGGCGAGCGTGGCGCGCTCCAACCCCAGACTACCGCCGAGATAAATCGAGCGGTTGGCATCCGACTCGGTAAACCCATAGGTGGCAGGATCGAGATCCGCATGCATTGCGGGTTTTTCGATACCGAGCGGGTCGAGCGTGCTGAGCAAATGCCCGCGCACACGATAGGTGCGAATCAGCGTTTGCGCACGAATGGCGTAAAGCGCCTCTTCCGTAGCTTGGGCAGCGCTAGCTACCGGCTGTCGGCTGTCGGCTTTTGGCTTCGATGGCGCATCCGCATCCGGCTGACCAATGATTTTGGTCGGGTTTTGTTCCCATGATGGTTTTTTTGGCGCGGCATCGCCTAAGGATGCAAAAAACCGTTGCCAGCTTGGCTCAACCGATGCGGGATTTTTTAAATACCGGGCGTAAAGCTCTTCGATAAAGGCGGCGTTGGCACCGTAAAGGAATGAATTTTCAATCGTTTCTTCGCGCAACATAGGACCATCGATAGGCGGTGAAACTTCCGCTTGTTCAATGGTTTCTAGGCCCGCCCCATGGGTTTTGCAAGCGCAAAGCGGGCTTTCACATGTCACAAAAGTTTAACAATCAAGCCGGAGCAAAAATGGTATAAAAGAGCAGGGGAAACCATGGCCAGCAAAGACCCGGTATTCGATGTTATTAAACATGAACTCGTCACCCATCGCGGGATTTTTATTGGCGAGAGTCACGACAGCAACATGGCCGTTGATTTCCTCATCGCCCACCTGAGGCAACTCAAAGCGCTCGGTGTCACCACGATCTACGTCGAATATGACATGTATGGCGTAAACGCCCGGCAGCGCGGGCAAGCCTGCCTCGATCAGCGCTATTTCGGAAACGACAACGCTCCCGCCGCCGAGAAGGCCGCCTACCACGACCGGATGAATCGGTTCAATACGTTCAGGCTCGTCCTCGAGGCCAAAGCGGCGGGATTGCGCGTGATCGGCCATGACGATGTGGTAAAAGATGCGGAAACCTACCCAAGGTTCGCCAACGAAACACTTTATAAAGGCTCCTTGTCGGTAGACCCGACACTCGGGCCCGTAAGCTACCGGAGCGCGGTCGCAACCACACCCGAAGCCATGGACCGGCGGAACGATTTCGCAGGTCGCCTCATCGAGGCAACCCGTGACGGCGAAAAATTCATTGTCTTCGGCGGCACGCGTCACAGCGGCGCGCGCCCATCCGACCTCGACCAATCGCTTGGCATCCCCTCCATTGATTTTGTCGTGTCGGAAGAAACGACCCGCGCCCGAAGGCAAACGTCCGGACAACTGATCGACAAGGGCATGAAAGCAGGGGATGCCGTGTACGCTGCGGCGGCGGCCCACCCCATACCGAAACATATCGCCCCCAACATCGCCCCGGACAGCTCGGGCGGCAGCACATACAAGGTCGTGGATTACAGCGGATATCCCGATCGCTTCACCTTTGACGTAACCTCCTCACCCGCCAAAACCACATGGGGCAGGAAAGCGCTAAACCAGGCGACAAAAGCACCGGGCATCCTGGGCGAGCAATGCGCCTTGCCGAAGGCGTTGCAGCACCGGGAGATCCTCGGCGACACCGACATCGAAAACCTCGCCAAATTCCTCAAAAAGCCCGAAGGCGCGGCGGCAAAGAGAATGCCATGACCAACAACGACCCAGTTTTCAAGAAAGTCGCGGAACTGCTGAAAACCAATCGCGGTATTTTCATTGGGGAGTATCACGGCCAGCCCGTCGCTCAGAATTTCACTATTTCTCACTTCGAAGAGCTAAAAAAGGCGGGCGTCACCACGATTTACGTGGAGACGGATGCCTACACAGCCGGTGCCTCTCTACGTGGCAGCGAATGCCTTCTCAAGCATTTGCTTGGAACCCATGGCATAGGCGAAGAGGCTATAAAAGAAGCTCTAATGAGGGCGGAAAAAGAAGGGCTCTTAAAAAAAGGGCCGATGATGAGCATCGTAATCAATGCCGCTGCTGCCGGCCTACGCGTCATTGGTCACGATTCAGTGATGCAAACCATTGATGGAATATCACGCAAAGATAAAGAGGGTATGCCCCTTGAAATAATGAATCAGCGCGACCAGTTTGCCAAAGAACTTATCGAAAGAACATGGGACGGCGGCAAGTTCATCGTCTATGGCGGCGCCTGGCATAGCGGCAATGAAAAGGGCGACGCAGGCAGAACCAGCATAGACGCGCTGTTGAACATTCCCTCCGTCGATTTTCATAAAATCTTCTTTCCGGATAAGCGTTATTCTTCCATCGCTGCCGATAAAAGCGGCGCCAGCACATATCAGGTGCAGGGCGCGGACGACGCCTTCAAACCTTCCGTGCTTCCCGCCGACACTGCGGAGGGTAAGGAGCACCTTGCCGCCGCTGCGAAAGCGCCGTCTCTTCTGGGCGATTCCTGTAAACTGCCCTCCGACATGCGCGGCAAAACCATGCTCGACACACAGGATATCGAGAACATCGCGAAGTTCGTCAATAAGCCGCCCGCCAGCAATACCCCCGCCCGCTAAACCCCTCATTTTCTTCGCAGTTGCAGCAAGTATTTATGTCACAATCGTTATGGTTCAGACCGGTTTGGCCTGTGGATTTCACGTGAACGTAATGTGTTTTGTGCCTCGAGGCATACACTTTGCCCGTTGCTTAACCTTTATGGAGGGTATCATGGGTTGTAAGAAGTTGATGGCCGAGATGTTCGGCACATTCTGGCTGGTATTGATGGGCTGCGGCGCCGCGGTGATCGCGGGTTCGGCCATAGGCCCTCACGGGATTGCCATGGCGTTCGGCCTTGCGGTCGTTACGATGGGCTACGCGGTCGGTGGCATTTCGGGCGGGCATTTCAACCCGGCCATCACCATCGGCCTCGCCACCGTTGGTCGTTTTAGTCGCAAGGATGCGTTCGGCTACGTGGTCGCACAAGTCATCGGCGGCATCATCGCCGCATGGGTGCTGATGCATATCGCTGATGGCAAAGTGGGTTACGATGTCGTGAAAAACGGCCTCGGCGCCAACGGCTTCGGCGCGCATTCGCCTGCTGGCTACAATATGAACGCCGCTCTGTGGGCTGAAATGGTGATGACCGGTATGTTGGTCTATATCGTCTGCAGCCTTGAGGATTCGAAAGCGGCGAATTTCGCGCCGCTTGCGATCGGCCTCACGGTGGCGCTGATTCACCTTGTGGTGATTCCAGTCACCGGCACCTCGATCAACCCCGCGCGCTCGACCGGCCCTGCGTTACTGATGGGCGGCTGGGCGATGGAGCAGCTGTGGCTGTTCTGGGTGGCGCCTGTCGTCGGCGGTATCGTTGGCGCGATTCTGCATCGGGAAATAAGCGAACGGTGCAAGTGACATGTTTTCTTAGCGGCTTTACCGCTTAGAAAACTGTCATCCCCGCGAAGGCGGGGATCCACTGCAAAGCGTTAAAAAGATCCCGCCGGGGGCAGCCCCGGCGGGATTTTTCTTTGTATGTCATTAGCTTGATGATTGTCACAAAAGCTTCACACTGGTTAACGTTTATTAATGGTATGCTGGCCTCACTATTAACAAGGAGGAACCCTATGGCAAATGACGATAACGCCAAATTCGATCAATGCGTGGCTAATGCAGCTATTGCGGCGGCACGCGCCACCCAGATCATCCGGGAAAAAGCAACCAGTCTAAAGCAGGCCGAACAAACATTTACCGAGAGCCCCGGCAAAGATCTTTATGATCAGGATAAGAGTGGTTATGGGGCATCAGAAGGGAACATACCCTCACTGTCCGGCGCGGGCATAGGAGGGATTGTTTTTGAAAAATGTTTTTACGAAAACAAGTCGCCCAACATTACTTACCCGGCGCTGAATACCAATGGCGTACCCAAAAAGAGCCGCATCATTCAGCAGTAATCATTTCCCCAGCGCTTCTTTCATCGTGCGGCCCATATGGCCGGGATTTTCGCAGACTTTAATCCCTGCGGAGCGCATGGCTTCGAGCTTGTCTTCCGCACCGCCGGAGCCGCCCGATACAATCGCTCCCGCATGGCCCATGCGTCGACCCGGAGGGGCCGTGCGGCCGGCGACGAAGCCGACGATGGGCTTCTTGGTTTTGGATTTCTTGATGAAGTCGGCCGCGTCTTCCTCCGCGTTGCCGCCGATTTCGCCGATCATGATGATGGCGTCGGTTTCGTCATCCTTCAGGAACATCTCTAGCACGTCCGTGAAATTGGTGCCGTTGACCGGGTCGCCGCCAATGCCGACGCAGGTCGATTGGCCTAAGCCTACCGCCGTCGTCTGGCCTACCGCTTCATAGGTCAGTGTGCCGGAGCGCGACAGAATCCCGATGCGGCCTTTCTTGTGGATATGCCCCGGCATGATGCCGATTTTGCACTCGCCCGGCGTGATCACGCCCGGGCAATTGGGGCCGACAAGACGCGTTTTGGAATTGATAAGCGCCCGCTTGACCTTCACCATATCGAGCACCGGAATGCCCTCAGTGATACAAATAGCGAGTTCCATATTGGCATCGATCGCTTCCAAAATCGCATCCGCGGCGAAACGCGGCGGCACATAAATCACCGTGGCGTTGCAGCCGGTTTTGGCTTTCGCCTCATGCACCGTGTTGAACACCGGGATGTCGAGATGCTTGGTGCCGCCTTTGCCCGGCGTCACCCCGCCGACCATTAGCGTGCCGTAAGCAATCGCCTGCTCGGTGTGGTAGGTGCCTTCGCGTCCGGTGAGGCCCTGGCAGATGACTTTGGTATGCTTGTTGATGAGGATTGACATTATGCCTCCCTGGAACTGAAGAACTGAGGAACTGAAGAACTGAAGAATTTCATGTTGAACCTCTTTCTTAATTTATCAGTACGTTTTTGAGGAGCTCTCAACCCGGGGATTTTCCCCAGTTCTCCAGTTCCCCAGTTCCGCTGCTACGCAGCGATCTTCTTCACCGACTTGGTGATCTTCTCCGCCGCATCGGCGAGATTATCGGCGGTGATGATGGGCAGGCCAGATGTGGCGAGCATTTTCTTGCCCAGCTCCACGTTGGTGCCTTCCAAACGCACGACCAGCGGTACATTGAGCGAGACTTCACGCGCGGCGGAAATAATCCCCTCGGCGATAATGTCGCAGCGCATGATGCCGCCAAAGATATTCACCAGAATGCCTTCGACGTTGGGATCGGAAAGAATGAGTTTGAAGGCCTCGGTGACTTTTTCTTTGGAGGCGCCGCCGCCCACATCGAGGAAGTTGGCCGGATCGCCGCCATACAGCTTAATGATGTCCATGGTCGCCATGGCAAGACCTGCGCCATTGACCATGCAACCAATGTTGCCATCCATTTTCACGTAGGAAAGCCCGAATTTGGCGGCCTGGCGCTCGAGCGGGTCTTCCTCGTCCTCGTCGCGCATCTCGGCGATTTCCACCTGGCGGAAGAGGGCGTTATCGTCGAAATTGAACTTGGCATCGAGCGCGATCAGCTTGCTTTGCTTGGTGATGACCAGTGGATTGATTTCGATTTGCGACGCATCGGTGCCGATAAAGGAATTGTAGATGCCCTCAATGAGCTTGGCGAACGCGCCATGCAGCTCGGCGGGGATTTTCATGCCGAAGGCGAGCTTGCGCGCATGGAATGCCTGAAAGCCCGTGGCCGGATCAATCGCCACGGTGATAATTTTCTCCGGGTGTTTGTGTGCCACTTCCTCGATATCAACACCGCCTTCTTTCGAGCCCATGAAGGAAACGCGGCTGGTATTGCGGTCGAGCACGGCGGATAAATAAAGCTCCTCGCCGATATCCGAGCCTTCCTCAACATAAACGCGTTTGACTTCTTTGCCTTGAGGGCCGGTCTGGTGGGTGACGAGCGTCATCCCCAGCATTTCCTTGGTGAGGCGCTTGACCTCGTCGAGTGACTTGGCGAGCTTCACCCCACCCGCTTTGCCGCGACCACCCGCATGGATTTGCGCCTTAACGACCCATAGGGTGCCACCGAGGGATTGGGCGACCTGCTCGGCCTCGGAAGGCGTGTAAGCAACGCCGCCCCTTGGCACCGGCACGCCGAATTTGGCTAATACGGACTTGGCTTGGTATTCGTGGATGTTCATATCGCTTCGCTCCTTTATGAATCAAGAATCTAGATGAAAAGAATCTGGAATTTTCATGACTCTTGATTCCTTTCATCCTGATTCTAGGCCGCCTCGGCGGCCAACTTAATCCCCTGCGTCAGTTCGCGCACGGCCGCAACCGAATGCTCGAACTGTTTCTTCTGTTCCGGTGGCAGCGCGATTTCGATAATCTTCTCCACCCCGCCGGCGCCGAGGATGCAGGGCACACCGACATAGATATCCTTCTGCCCGTACTGGCCGGAAAGATAGGCGGCGCAAGGCAGCAGGCGTTTTTGGTCCTTGAGATAGGCTTCCGCCATCGCAATCGCCGAAGCGGCAGGCGCGTAATAGGCTGAGCCGGTTTTGAGCAATCCCACGATTTCCGCCCCGCCATCGCGCGTGCGCTGGACGATTTTGTCGATTTGTTCCTGCGTCGCCCAACCCATCTTGATCAAATCAGGAACGGGGATGCCGGCAACCGTGGAATAGGAAACCATCGGCACCATCGTATCGCCATGGCCACCGAGCACGAAGGTGGTGATATCGCGCTGCGAACATTTGAAGGCTTCTGCCAAGAAATAACTGAAGCGCGCCGAGTCGAGCACGCCCGCCATACCCACCACCTTGTGCGGCTTGAAACCGGTCTGCTGCTGCATCACCCACACCATCGCATCCAGTGGATTGGTGATGACGATGACAAACGCATCGGGGCAGTATTTCTTGAGGTTCTGGGCAACGGTCGAGATGATGCCGGTGTTGGTCTTAACGAGATCATCGCGGCTCATGCCGGGTTTGCGCGCAATGCCTGCAGTGACAATCACCACATCGGCGCCCTCGACATCCTTGTAATCATTGGTGCCCTTGACGATGGCATCGACCTTCTCAACGGCGCAGCTTTGCGAAATATCGAGCGCCTTGCCCTGAGGCAAGCCCTCGACCACGTCGAACAATACGATATCCCCTAATTCCTTGATTGCGGCGAGGTGGGCGAGCGTGCCGCCGATATTACCGCCACCGATCAGGGCGATTTTCTTACGGGTTGCCATGACTATCCTCCGTTATGCCACCCCGGCGAATGCCGGGGTCCGGATGCCGTCATGCGACGGCATGACCATTAAAATTAAGCCGCGTTTAACCATAGGACGGGCAAGCGCGCAACGTCGGATTGCACTTATGACACAGCAAAGTAAAGGAAGGGTTAAGCTGTGGGATCTTTATTCGCCGATAGCCAGCTTTAATCCGCCCGCCTTTTCGTAATGGCGGAAATCCGGATCGGAGGTAAGCAGCGGCACATCATGGTCGATGCAGGATTGGGCGATGAGGGCGTCGCCGAGATGGGCTTTGAAGCCTTGTTGACGAACAGCGCGTCGCAATAATCCGGCGCGTCGCCAGTAGCCGGGCGAGGGGTCAAGCAAGACAAATCGCCTGAATTGGCCATAGATCGTCGGCTGTCTATTGGGGCTGCTCAGCAATTCCGTAAGCACTGCTGGCGGCAATACAACCGCATTGTTGTCGATGGCCTCTTGAAGCACGCGGGTCGATGCATTTTCGATGGCCTGAAAATGGTCGACAAACACACACGTATCGACCGCAATCATTCCCGCTCTTCCTTGATCTGTTTGTAGGTAAGGCCAAAATCTATTTTGCCGCGCATGGCACGCAGGGCTTCGTGCGCCTTGACGTTGCGGTAGGTTTTTATCGCTTCACGCAAAGATTCCGTCAGGCCCTTGCCGCTTATCTCCATCATATCCTCGATCATCGAAGTCGGAAGATTGACAGTAATTTTTTGAACTGGCTCGATTGCTTTTTCCATAAATGCTTACCCTCTATCTGCTTTGATTTGTTCATAAGTACGGTCGAATTTGATCTTTCCTTGCAATGCGAGCAACTGGTGTTGCGCCCGCATGCGGCGGAGTGCCTCGAGCGCCAAACGGATGGTGGCCGTAACACCCAGGCCGGACAATTCCATACAGTCTTCCAGCAGCTTTTTGGGTAGGCGGACCGTAACCCTCCGCATTTTCTGCTTTTTCTGTTTCTGTACGACCTTTTTCATATGGCATAGTATGCCATATCGCCATGCCATATGTCAATGCCATACGGCGGCGGGCGGCAAAATGTCACACAATCTTCACACTGCTGGGCATTTATTTCGGCTACTATTACCTTACGATTTAACCGTACCGTTTACAGGAGCACACTATGGCCGACCAGACTCAAGTTACCCCCCCCCTCCCCGCAGCGGGGGCAGCAAATAATCAACC
>JANNSK010000069.1:0-4029 GCA_031402515.1 Alphaproteobacteria bacterium
CCGCCGCCCCCTCCTCCGCCGCCCATTTTCAGTGAAACGGAGCTTGAGCAGGCAAAAGAGCTGTCAAGAAAACAGGGTTATGCTGAAGGAATCGAAGCAGAGAAAGAACAGGCAAATACCGACGCGGTGACACGCGAAAAAGAAACCATGGATGCTGTTCAGCGTATCAGTTTTCAGTTGATGCAATTGGCAATCACCTACAAAGCGCTGGTTGAACAGCAGGTTGCGGAATTAAGCGAGCTGGTGCTTGCTATTGCCAAAAAAGTCGCAGGCGACGCGCTGGATGCGCGCGGCGTAGACACCATTGTGGCACTGGTCGCTCAATGTTTGCCGGTGATGATCGATAAACCAAAAATTGTAATCGAATTGCATACGGACAGTGTCGAAGGAGCAAAATCCAAGATTGTACCCCTTCTTTCCCAACACGGACTTGAAGGCGATGTGCAATTTCGCGTGACGAACAATCTGGGCCCGCACGACGTGCGCATCGACTGGGGCAATGGCCAGGCCACACGTTCCTCGGAAGTGCTATGGGGCGAAATTGAGGCACTGTTGCAGCATATAAAAATCATTCCTGAGCTACCCGATCCAAACCAGCAACCAACCACGACGTAGGAGAAAACCATGGCTGAAGATGCAACCACTGCCGCGATGTCCGATGCAGACAGCAGTAATATCACGCTGGATGCGGTCAGCGATATACCAGTGCAAATATCTGTGGTGTTAGGCAAAACCAGCATGCAAGTGCAACAATTGCTTAAACTCGGCCGTGGCGCGGTCGTTGAACTTGACCGAAAGGTGGGCGAACCAGTCGATATATTTGTGAATAACCGCCTTGTTGCTCGCGGCGAGGTCGTCGTTGTTGAGGACAAAATCGGCGTAACGATGACGGAGATTATTAAAGCAGAGAAGTAGCTATAAGCCAACAGCCTGTAGCCGACAGCTTTTAGCTGTAGGCTTATGGCTAAAAAAAGAGGTGTGTATGAGACTGCTAATCGTAGGAGACTTAGGCGGACAAATTGGCACGGCGAGCGCGATCGCGCGTAGCCGTGGCGCCAAGGTAACGCAGGTGGCGGATATCGACGGTGCTTATCGCATGTTGTGCGACGGGCATGGGGCTGACCTCATCCTGATCGAAGTGCATCAGGATATCGCCAAATTTGTTGCCATGCTTGCCAATGAACGCATCACCGTACCGCTGGTCGCCTGCGGCATTGAGGCGGATGCAAAACAAGCCGCCAATGCTATCCGCGCCGGAGCCAAGGAATATATCCCCCTGCCGCCCGATGAAGAACTCATCGCGGCCGTACTCGAGGCGATTTCAGAAGAAACCCATTCCGTTATCCATGGCTCAGAGGCGATGAAACGCACCCTTGCCATGGCCGAACAGATTGCACCCTCGGAGGCCAGCGTGCTTATCAGTGGTGAATCGGGTACCGGCAAAGAAGTCATCGCGCGTTTCATTCATAAAAAAAGTTCGCGGGCGACGAAACCTTTTATTGCTGTCAATTGCGCGGCCATCCCCGGCAATCTTATGGAATCCGAATTGTTCGGTCATGAAAAAGGATCGTTCACTGGCGCGCTGTCACGACGTGTTGGAAAATTCGAGGAAGCCAATGGCGGGACGTTGCTGCTCGATGAAATTTCTGAAATGGATATTTCACTCCAATCCAAATTGCTGCGCGCCATTCAGGAACGTGAAATCGACCGCGTTGGGGGTGCCAAGCCGGTAAAGATCAATATCCGCATTCTCGCCACGTCGAATCGCGATCTTGAAGTTGAAGTAAAAAAAGGCACCTTCCGTGAGGATTTATTCTTCCGCCTCAACGTCATCAATTTGCATTTGTCAAATCTCGTCGAGCGGCTTGATGATATTGCCCCGCTTTCAACCTATTTCATCGAGAAATACTCAAAAGCGAACGGTCTGCCGCCACGCAAACTTTCTTCGGAAGCGCTCACCAAGCTGAAGTCGCATGACTGGCCGGGCAATGTGCGTGAGCTTGAGAATATCATGCATCGCGCGGTGCTGATGGCGCAAGGCAACGTCATTGACGAAGCGGCGATTTTGTTACCAAAATCGAGTAATCAGGGAGCGGGAGTCAAAAGCCAGGGATCAGGGAGCGTTGAATCGATATCCCAACTTCCAGCCGGCCTCCCGTCCTCGAATGCCAAGCGTAATGAATTAGTGGGCCGCACCGTTGACGATGTCGAGAAAGAACTGATTCTCGATACACTGAACCATTGTCTCGGCAATCGCACGCAGGCGGCAAATATCCTGGGTATTTCCATCCGCACTCTGCGTAACAAACTCAAACAATATAACGATGAACCAGCAAGCAATCGAACCGGCACTGGCGGCTACTAAGGAGACCCATGGCTGAGGCACAAACAATCGTGCAACGCATGAATCTACCGGCGATGCGGCGCAGCGCAGGCGTTACCGCGCGCCGTGCCGATATTCTGTTTGCGCTCGCCATCATCGGCATCATTACAGTGCTGATATTGCCCGTGCCGCCGATGCTGCTTGATTTGCTGCTTTCCGTTTCAATTACCATTTCTATCCTGATCCTGCTCACCGCTCTGTTCGTCAATAAGCCGCTCGATCTTTCAGCTTTCCCCACCATTCTGCTGATTTCAACAATGCTGCGCCTGTCACTCAATATCGCCACCACACGTCTGATTCTCTCGCATGGACATGAAGGGCAAGCCGCCGCTGGTCATGTCATTGAGGCCTTCGGCGGATTTGTCACTGGGGGGTCGGTGCTGATTGGCGCGATTGTGTTTGGCATTCTCACCATCATCAACTTCGTGGTCATTACCAAGGGCTCAGGTCGTATCGCCGAAGTCTCTGCACGCTTTAGTTTGGATGCGATGCCCGGCAAGCAAATGGCCATCGACGCTGATTTATCCGCAGGCCTCATCGATGAAAAAGAAGCCAAACGTCGCCGCCGTGAACTCGAGGATGAAAGCTCGTTCTTCGGGGCGATGGATGGTGCCAGCAAATTCGTCCGCGGCGATGCCATCGCTGGATTGCTAATCATTTTTATCAACCTCATCGGCGGCATGATCATCGGCACAGTGATTAACGACATGCCGTTTTCCGAAGCAGTCAATACCTACACCAAACTCTCCATCGGCGACGGGCTGGTTTCGCAAATCCCTGCGCTGATCGTCTCCACCGCCGCCGGTATTCTTGTGACCAAAGCTGGAGTCGATGGCTCATCCGAAAAGGCTGTCATCGGCCAGTTATCGCGTATTCCTGCGCCGCTTGGTATCACCAGTTTCCTACTGCTTTCATTTGCCGTGCTTCCCGGCATTCCATTCGCACCATTCTTTTTATTATCGGGTGTCACCGGCTATCTTGCTTTTACCCTCAATCAAAATATCAAGCTGAAACGGGATGCAGTGGCGGCAGGTACTGCTGGAATTTCCGGCGTTCCGGGTACTGCGCTGGCTCCCGGTACTCAGGGTGCGACACCAATGGAAGAAAAAATTTCCGATACGCTGCAAATCGATTCGCTGCGTCTTGAGCTTGGTTACGGCCTGTTGCCGCTTATCAATTACCAGAAAGGCCACCGCCTCACCGAGCAAATCAAGGCGCTCCGCAAGCAAGTTGCCCGCGAACTTGGCTTCGTGATGCCGCCAGTACGCATTCAGGATAATATGCAGCTTCCGGCGAATAGTTATGTGGTCAAGGTCAAGGAAGTGGAAATTGCTCGCGGTGATATCCGCCCAGACATGCTGCTGGTCATGGACCCAACGGGCGGCAAAATCTCGTTGCCAGGGGAAGAAACCACCGAGCCAACTTTTGGTTTGACCGCCATGTGGGTTACGGAAAACTATCGCGAGGAAGCACTGTTTCGCAATTACACGGTCGTTGATCCACCAACTGTGATCACCACCCACCTCACCGAAGTAGTGAAGGACAATATGTCCGACCTCCTCTCATACGCCGAGACGCAAAAGCTGCTCGACGATCTCGGCAAGGAAGAACAGAAGCTCATTTCGGAAACGATTCCGTCACAACTC
>JANNSK010000070.1:0-4518 GCA_031402515.1 Alphaproteobacteria bacterium
GCTCATCGCGCGCCGTCAAACCGCGCAGACGGTGCGTAAATCGATTGAACAACTCGGCCAGTCGCTGGAATTGTTGATGGCGGGCGGCGGCATCGCACCCAAGCTTCGGCAGGCAACCAAATTGCTGCGCAAGGCGAACGATGAGTCGCTCTCCACTATTTCAGCGGCGCTGGAGCGCGCGGAGCTGGAGGTCGAGGAGGCCAGCGTGGCGCTGGAGAAACTCGTCGAGCAGGCGAATCTCGACCCCGAGGTGGAAGAAAAAGCCGAAGACCGGTTGCAGGCGTTGCGCGACGCTTCGCGCAAATACCGCGTGCCGGTCGACGGGTTGCAGGCGTTGCTTAACGAATCGCAGGCGAAGCTGCGCCAGCTTGCCAATTTCGATGCGGCGGAGAAAGCGGTGCAGGCGGCGCTTGAAGCGACGTTGAATGCCTATCGCTCGGCAGCAGGAGCTTTGCATACATCGCGTGAGAAGGCCGCATCTGGCATGGCCAAATCGGTGATGCAGGAATTGAAGTCGCTCAAAATGGCAACGACGGAATTGCGCGTGGCGCAGCAGGAACTACCTGAAGCGCAATGGGGCGCGCAGGGGATGCATGCGCTGATGTTCGAGGTGGCGACGAATAAAGGCATGGGATTTGGCCCGCTTTCGAAGGTCGCCTCGGGCGGTGAGTTGTCGCGGTTACTGCTGGCGATGAAAGTCGTGCTGCGTGGGGATGCGGTGGCGACCTCGATTTTCGATGAGATCGATTCCGGCACCGGCGGTGCGGTGGCCGAAGCCATCGGCCTGCGTTTGAAGGCGCTATCCGATAGTGCGCAAGTGCTGGTCGTCACGCATTTGCCGCAAGTGGCGGCGCAGGCGGCGCATCATTTATATATCAGCAAAGCAGGCACGAAGCAGGTCGAAACCAACGTGGTGGCGCTCGATAAAAAAGCCCGCGCGGAAGAGCTGGCGCGGATGCTTTCCGGCGCCACCATCAGCGACGAGGCGCGCGCGGCGGCAGGAAAATTGCTCCAGGCGGCGTCGTAAATGCAGCCCAAGGAAAACACCTCCCGCTCGGATGCTGCGCGCGACATTGCCGAATTATCCGAGCAAATCCGCGCGCATGATGCGCTTTATTACCAGAAAGATGCGCCGATTATCTCTGATGCGGAGTATGACGCGCTGCGTCGCCGTCTGGAGCAATTAGAAGCGGCGCATCCCGACCTGATCAAACCCGACAGCCCGACGCAAAAAGTCGGCGCGGCACCGGTGGAAACTTTCAGTAAGGTGAAGCATTCGACACCGATGTTGTCGCTGAATAATGCGTTTAGTGAGGAGGAGGTGCGGGAATGGGATGCGCGGGTTAGAAAATTCCTGAATCTACAAGATCAAGAAAGAGTGCTTTATGTGTGTGAGCAAAAGATTGATGGCCTTTCATTCTCAGCGAGATACGAAAGTGGAAATCTTGTTCTTGGCTTGACACGTGGCGATGGAGAGTTTGGAGAGAATGTAACTAAAAATCTGGCTACGGTTTTACCTCAAAGTCTAAAAGGAAATTTCCCTGCCATTCTTGAAGTGCGCGGAGAAGTTTATATGACGCACGAAGGATTTCGTGAGTTAAATGCAGAACGCGAAAAAGTGGGTGAAGCTCTTTTTGCTAATGCAAGAAATGCGGCAGCAGGAAGTTTACGACAGCTTGATTCAAAAATCACGGCACAGCGTCCACTACGCTACTTCGTTTATGGATGGGGAGAACTGAGTCATGATTATCGTATGGGAAAGTACCACGGCAGCTTTATAGCTGATGCATACAATTGGGGTTTTAAGTATGTCCCAGAATATCCTAATAAGCAGCTTGTTGGTGCGTTCATAGAGGATATTCTGAAATATTATCAAAAAATGCTTAATGACCGAGATGATATAAAACATGATATTGATGGCCTAGTCTATAAGGTGTCGGATTTAGCATGGCGTGAAAGATTGGGCACCGTCGCCCGTGCGCCACGCTGGGCGATTGCGCATAAGTTTCCGGCGGAGCAGGCGATCACCACGGTTGAAGGCATCGATATCCAGGTCGGGCGTACGGGGGCGTTGACGCCGGTGGCGCGCCTCGCGCCGGTCAATGTCGGCGGCGTCGTTGTCAGCAACGCCACGCTGCATAACGAGGATGAAATCGCGCGGAAAGATATTCGCGTCGGCGATACGGTGGTGATCCAGCGCGCTGGCGATGTGATTCCGCAGGTGGTTGAGGTCAAAAAAGATAAGAGGCCAGCGCATTCGCAGGCGTATGAATTTCCAAAAACCTGCCCCGCTTGTGGTTCGCATGCGGAACGCGAGGAGGGCGAGGTGGCGCGGCGCTGCACGGGCGGTTTGATTTGCCCGGCGCAACGGGTGGAGCGTTTACGGCATTTTGTTTCGCGCAACGCGATGGATATTGAAGGGTTGGGCGATGTCATCATTGAAACGCTTTTTGACAAAGGACTGCTAAAAGACCCCAGCAGCATATTTCATCTACATGGTCTGGTGGCAGAAGTGAAAGCCGCATTGGCCCAGCGCCGCCGCGAGCTTGCCGAAGCGCGAGCGAAGGCGAAGGGCAAGGAATATGAAGCAAAGAAAACAAAAGACAGTGACACGCTGATTCAAAATTTGCTCGCTTCTATCGAAGACAAACGGACTGTCGGGCTGGCGCGTCTCATTTATGCGTTGGGTATTCGCCATATTGGGGAAGAGACCGCACGCCTGCTGGCCAAGCATTACCATAATTTTCACGATTGGCGTGAAGCTATGACAAACACGCTGCAGGGCGATGGCGATGCTGCGCATGAGCTCGAGGCCATCGACGGTATCGGCCCTACAGTGGTTGCGACCTTGAAAGGATTCTTCGCCGAACCGCATAACGGGAAATTGCTCGATGTGCTGGCGAAGGAATTAACCATCATGCCGTATGAGCAGTCCGCCGCCAGCGGTTCGCCCGTCGCCGGAAAAACCGTGGTGTTCACCGGCACCCTGCCCACCTTGGGACGCAACGAGGCCAAAGCGCAGGCCGATGCGCTGGGCGCCAAGGTCGCCGATGCGGTGTCGAAGAAGACGGATTACCTGGTGGCAGGCGAGGCGGCGGGATCGAAGCTGAAGGCTGCGCAGGCGCTTGGGATCACCATCCTCAACGAGGAAGAATGGCTGAAATTGATTGGGCGATAGATGGATTTTACGGCGATAGATTTTGAAACGGCGAACGAAGACCTGGCCAGCGTCTGCCAGGTGGGAATAGTACGATTTAAATCCGGAGAAGTGGCCGAGACTTACTCAACGCTGGTTGATCCGGAAGATTACTTCTCGTCCATGAATATAGCGATTCACGGCATCACCGAACGCGATGTGAAAGGTGCGCCCATTTTTCCTGACATCTATCCCAAAATCATTCCGTTTCTTTCAGATGTCATTGTCGTCTCGCACACTGCATTCGATCGGGTGGTGCTACAAAAAAGTGCGCAGCGCTATCAATTGCCTGCCGTTACATGTGAATGGATGGATTCGGCGCGCGTTGTCCGTCGTGCATGGAGCAAATATGCCCGGTCAGGGTATGGGTTGGCGAATGTTGCCAAAGATCTCGGCATTGCTTTCGAGCACCATGATGCACAAGAGGATGCCCGTGCTGCGGGATTGATACTTATTCGCGCATCGCAGGAATTGGGCATGGATCTGGAGGCATGGAAGAAACGCCTCAGGCAACCGCTCGATCCGGTTAAAGCGGCCATGAGTAAGGATGTGAAGCGCGTGAGCGATGGTGACGGCCCGCTGCTTGGCGAGCGCGCCGTATTCACGGGTGCATTGACCATACCCCGCCAACGGGCCGCTGATCTTGCCGCCGTTGCTGGATGCGACGTGGATAGTGGTGTCACAAAAAGAACGACGCTTTTGATCGTCGGCGATCAGGACATCAAAAAACTTCGGCCGGGCGAAGAAAAAAGTAAAAAACATAGGAAAGCGGAAGAACTTATCGCAGAAGGCTGCTCCATCCGCATATTACAAGAATCAGATTTTATGCGAATAGTTGAGGCGTAATGGCCAAGAATCCATTCGCGCAGGCGGCACAGCTGGTGCAGTTGACGGTCGAGGCAGAAAAGCACGTGCTTGATGTGATCGAGTTGGTCACGGAGGAAGACGCACTGGCGGTGACACGCCAGCTTGAAGCGATCAGCCCGCATCTGGTGTTGATTACGACGCCGCACAGTGAAAAGAAGCTCACCGACGCCGCGAAGAAAGTTGCCAAGCAATATGACGCGACCGTAAGGATTCGCAGGCTGGACCTTGAACCCATCGACTGGGTACGGCAGGTGCAGAAAGATTTCCCACCATTCAAGCTCGGGCCGTTTTATGTCTATGGCTCGCATGCAAAGGAGTCGTTGCCGGACCATGCGCTGCCGTTGTTGATCGAGGCAGCGGCGGCGTTCGGCACGGGCGAGCATGAAACAACCGCCTGTTGTTTGCTGGCGCTGGCGAAGGAGCGGCGCACGCGTGTGAACACAACGCGCATTCTC
>JANNSK010000071.1:0-17805 GCA_031402515.1 Alphaproteobacteria bacterium
AGATACTTCTCGAGAAGGCTGGTGGGCCCGGGTGGAGTAGAACCACCGACCTAACGCTTATCAGGCGTGCGCTCTAACCACCTGAGCTACGAACCCACTTTTGCCCTAATGTCGGGCAAGGCGGCACTTGTAGGAACCCCCTCCCTGAATGTCAAGAATTTCGGGTTTTGGCGGTTTTCTTGGGGCAAATGGGCACGCACTGCGTAGGCCACAGCTTAAGCCTTTAGGGGAGCTGAAACGACTATAGTTTGTCGTTTCAAGGGGGGGGCCGGCGAGGACGATAGCCCTGAGCATTGCCGGTGAGGCCGAAAACAGAGATGGCCAGAAAATGTTTTGTCCCCTGTGCGTTAGCGCCAGCAGAAGCTACCGCGCCGAGCTTAAATCTTCCTGCGTGGTTTTATTGCGTCCAGATTTCTTTGAACGATAGAGCGCCTCATCAGCCCGGCGGAGAAGCGATTCGGCGGTATCGGCTTTGCGACGCAGCGCCGCGACACCAACCGACACGGTGATGGTGCCATAATTCTCGCCCGTCGAGCGGCGCTTGAGTTCTTTGCCTGCAATCATTTTGCGGATGCCCTCGGCGACGATCATCCCGCCGCCGACCGGCGTGCGTGGAAGAATAACCGCAAATTCCTCGCCGCCAAATCGCGCCACGGTGTCCATCCCTTTGACCGAATCCGTCATCGCACGCGCAACGATTTTGAGCACCTCATCGCCGATCTGGTGGCCGAAATTATCGTTGAAGCTTTTGAAGTGGTCGATGTCGAGCATGAGCAATGCCAGTTCGCTGTCGTTGGCGTTGGCGTCAAAAATCGCTTCGAGGAGATGGCGGTCGAAGGATTTGCGATTGTGGCACCCGGTTAAGAAATCCTTCTCCGATTCCTCGGTCGCCTTAGTAAGATTCTCGCGTAGCGCCACCACTTCCTGCTGTGCCGTAGCAAGCTTTACCGCCACCGCATCGCTCGATCCTTTGATGGTCTTGGCACTGTCAATGACGGTTTTTGCCAACCGTTTGAGCGTGTCTTCATTTAAATCACCATCGCCAATTTCTTCAATTTCAGCTGCCATTTTCTCGCTAACATCTTTGGTCGTTCCGGTAAACGTCGCAAGGCTTGCCACCATCTCCGCCAGAATCTTTTTAGCGCTGGCGGTCGTCTCCTGCACTGCGTGCTGCTCGTTCGCGATGTAGGTATCATGAAGCCGCTCCAGCACTTCCGATGAAAATTCGTGTTTCTCGGCAATGAGTTTTTCCACCTCGGCAACCAGACCGGCAGGCACGCCCGACGCACAGGCGAAAAAAATTGTGTAATGCCGAGGCAGCGGTGGCACGCCGAGCTGGCGCATCAGACTCACAGCGCGTTCGCTGGCGGTATGGGGGGAAGAGATGGACATACGCCACCATGTATTTACCTCCGGAAAAGGTCAAGACAAGTCTGAAATATTAGGGAAAAACATCTGCTTGGTTAATCATTAACAAATGGTTAATTATTGATTGCTATGGAGGTGCTTCTGGCGCATAATGCGACCCTTATTTTTATACGTATAGACGCTGTGTGCGCCTGAGGATGTGTGACTGAATCGAAACGTTTCTTTGTGGATGATGGGCAACCATCAGCGCTGCCCTTGTCGCCTGCCGCGTCCGCAAGCGAAGCTGCACCGCGCCCAAAAATCATGCGCCGCCCGCCGCAATTCTCGCGCGCGATGGTACCTGCTACCAAACCGTTGCAGCAAATCATTGTGCCCGCACGCAAACCGGCAGAGCCGTCGCGCCGCGCCTGGCAGGAGGATGGGAGATTCGGCGCCGTACTGATTGTGAGTGTCACGTTAGTGAACTTTATACTGATACTGCTGGTTGGCCAATTACCGGTCATGATGCCTGTCGATGAAAGCACCTCCACCCCTTCCTCGGACACCACCATCATGCCGAGTGCGACAACCAATACCGAAGATGGCGATATCACCCTGTATGCCGACCCCGAGGTCGAAGCACGCCTCGACCACCAGTTCGACCTCAACCACCTCGACCCGCGCCGCAACGAGCTCTCCATCTCGCCACAAGACATCCCGGCACCTGAAGCAAGGGCGCTTGACAAGCGGGAGCAGTAGGCCATTCATACGATCATGAAAGTAGCCATTCGTAGCGGATCCTCCGCCGTTAGGCGCACGCTCGCCGACATCGTGCACGCCACCGGTCACGAACATAGTGACGACAACGCCGAGCTCATCGTCGAGGAGGGAGCGCAGCCCATGCGCGCCAATGAAAACGGTATCCCACGGCTGACCCTCACCAACCTGCCGACGCGACCCGCCGAACTCGCCCAACATATCCGGCTTGCACTGGCGGCAACCCGGCGCCCGTTGTTGGCGTTGGCGAGTGGCTGGAAACTCGAAACCGGCACCCGCCAACTGCATTATCCCGACATGGCGCCTATCCCACTCACCGAAAAGGAATGCCTGCTGCTCGCCGCACTGCTTCATGCAAACCCCGAGCCGGTGACACGCGAAACCCTGCTGAAGGACATCTGGGCCTATGGCGAGGGCGCAGAAACGCATACGCTCGAGACCCATATCTACCGCCTGCGCGCCAAGCTGAATGCGCTGCACCCCAAGCCGTGTGATATCGTCGCGGCAGATTCCTCCTACCGACTGGTGATGGAATGACCTTCCCTCCCCTCATGAAAACGGCCCTTGCCGCCGATAACAGCGCCGAACTGCTGGCGGCGAAAACGAATCTCGTTGGTCTCACGCGCGAGGAGATGACGGCAAAACTCACCGCGCTTGGCATCGAGCCCTTCCGCACCAAACAAATCTGGCAATGGATGTACACCAAGGGCGTCACCGACTTTGCGGCGATGAGCAATATCGCCAAAACCACGCAAGGATTACTCGCCGAGCATTTCTCTATTCAACGCGCTGGCATCTCGCGCAACGCCGTGTCATTCGACGCCACGCAGAAATGGCTGCTGAAATTCGCCGACAATAACGAGGTCGAAACCGTGTTTATTCCGGATGCGCCGCGCGGGACACTCTGTGTCTCTTCACAAGTCGGCTGTACGCTGGCCTGCACCTTCTGCCATACCGGCACCCAACGACTCGTGCGCAACCTCGCCGCCTCCGAGATCATTACGCAGGTGATGGTGGCGAAGGATGGATTAGAAGAGTGGGGAACTCATAGTGGAAAGGGTACGTCGCGTAACCGCGATGGCCGCGGCGAGCCAGAGCGAAGCGAACGAGGGGGAGTGGTAGCGGGGGCGTCTTCGCCCCCCGTCAGCGCGCGCGCGCTGACCAATATAGTCTTCATGGGCATGGGCGAGCCGCTGTTCAATTACGACCATGTCGTCGCCGCCTGCAAACTCATGATGGACCCCGATGGCCTGGCGCTATCCAAACGCAAAATCACCGTATCGACCTCAGGCGTCGTGCCGCAAATCCGCCCGCTGGCGAAGGATGCGGGCGTCAACCTCGCCATCTCGCTGCATGCGGTGACGGATGAGTTGCGCGACGAAATCGTCCCCATCAACCGCAAATACCCCATTGAGGAATTGCTCGCCGCCTGCCGCGATTACGCCACGCTCGTCCCTTCACGCCGCATCATGTTCGAATATGTCATGCTGAAAGGCGTCAACGATTCGGAGGCCGAAGCCAAAGAGCTGGTGCGGCTGCTGCAAGGCATTCCGGCCAAGGTGAATTTGATTCCCTTCAACCCATGGCCCGGCGCGCCCTATGAATGTTCCAGCAACAATACCATCCATAAATTCGGCCGTGTGCTGATAGCAGGCGGCATCGCCTCACCCATCCGCAAAACCCGCGGCCAGGACATCCTCGCCGCCTGCGGCCAGCTCAAATCGCTGAGTGAGCTCAAGAAGGGCCAGAAGGTAAAACTCAAATAAAGAAAAAGCCGACCCTTGCGGGCCGGCTTTTTTTGTTGCGTATGGAACTAAACGCTTACGCCGCCTCGTTCGGCTGGGCGGCGATGCGCGCGGCTTCCTGCGCTTCCTCGAGCACGGTATCGCGGCCTTTGGCGATCGCTTTGTAGCGATGCACCGCCGCCCCCGTACCGGCCGGAATCAGGCGGCCGACGATGACGTTCTCTTTGAGGCCGAGCAGATGGTCGGTTTTACCCTGCACTGCTGCCTCCGTCAGTACGCGCGTGGTTTCCTGGAACGACGCCGCCGAAATGAAGCTGCGGTTTTGCAGCGAGGCTTTCGTAATCCCCTGCAATACCGGTGAGCCCTCGGCGGTACGGAAACCTTCCGCTGCCGTTTTGTTGTTCACTTCCATGAACTCCTCACGGTCGACAATTTCGCCAGCGAGGAAGGTGGTCTCGCCCGGGTTCATGATTTCAACTTTTTGCAGCATCTGGCGTACGATTACTTCGATATGTTTGTCGTTGATCGCCACCCCTTGCAGGCGGTAAACGGCTTGCACTTCGTTGACCATATACTGTGCCAGCGCCTCGACACCCATCACGCGCAGGATGTCATGCGGCACCGGATGGCCGTCCATGAGAAGATCGCCCTTCTGCACGAAATCGCCCTCATGTACGGTGATGTGTTTGCCTTTTGGAATGAGATACTCGATCGGCTCGATCGACGCGTCTTTCGAACGCACGATCAGGCGGCGCTTGTTTTTATAGTCCTTGCCGAACTCAACCGCGCCTTCGAGATCGGAAATAATGGCGTGGTCTTTCGGTTTGCGCGCTTCGAACAGCTCGGCCACACGCGGCAGACCGCCGGTGATGTCACGGGTTTTGCTCGATTCGCGCGGGATGCGCGCCAGCACGTCGCCGGCATGGACTTCCTGATCGTCATCGACGCTAAGGATAGCATCGACGGGGAGGAAGTAACGCGCCTCGAGACCATTGGCGAGGGTAATGATTTCGCCTTTCTTGTCGCGCAGCGCGATTCGCGGTTTCAAATCCTGGCCGCGGGTTTGCTGACGGAAGTCGATGACTTTTTTCGAGGCGATACCGGTGGCTTCATCGAGCACTTCTTTGAGCGACAAGCCATCGACGAGGTCGCGGTAATGGGCGATGCCGGTGCGCTCGGTGATGATCGGAATCGTGTAGGGATCCCACTCAACGAGCTTGCTGCCTTTTTTCACGGTGGCACCTTCTTCAACGAGCAAGCGCGCGCCGTACGGGATTTTGTGGCGGGCTTTCTCGCGGCCTTTTTCGTCACGCAGGATGAGCTCGCAGGTGCGGCTCATGACCACGAGGCGGCCTTTACTATCCTTCACCACGTTCTTGTTGGTGAGTTCGAGTTTGGCGTCGTGCGAAGCTTCGATCGCGCTTTGTTCGGCGCCACGTTGCGCCGCACCGCCGATGTGGAAGGTACGCATGGTGAGCTGGGTGCCGGGTTCGCCAATCGACTGGGCGGCGATAACACCGACCGCTTCACCGATATTGACCGGGGTTCCACGCGCGAGGTCGCGGCCATAGCATTTACCGCACACGCCATTTTCAGATTTACAGGTGAGCACCGAGCGAATCATGACGGACTCGATACCGGCTTCATCAACCGCTTCGACGATTTTCTCGTCAATCAGGCCGCCCGCCTTGATAAGCAGTTTGTCGGTGGTCGGGTGGTTGACGTCTTTCGCCGAGGTGCGGCCAAGGATTTTATCGGCCAGCGGAATCACTACTTCACCGCCTTCGATAACGGCTTTGGCGACCACGCCGTTCTTCACGCCACAATCTTCTTCGAAGATGATGCAGTCCTGCGCCACGTCGACCAAACGGCGGGTGAGGTAACCGGAGTTGGCGGTTTTGAGCGCCGTATCGGCCAAGCCTTTACGCGCACCGTGGGTGGAGTTGAAGTACTCGAGTACGGTGAGGCCTTCTTTGAAGTTCGAAATAATCGGGGTTTCGATAATTTCGCCCGAGGGTTTCGCCATCAGCCCGCGCATACCGGCGAGCTGTTTCATTTGCGCCGCGGAACCGCGGGCGCCGGAGTTGGCCATCATGAAGATCGAGTTTACTTTGCGCGCCGAACGCTTGCCTTCTTCGTTCCCGACGGCAGAGATTTGTTTCATCATGTCATGGGCGACGCGCTCGGTGCAATGCGACCAGGCGTCGATCACCTTGTTGTATTTCTCGCCCGAGGTGATGAGGCCGTCGGCATATTGCTGCTCGAACTGTTTCACTTCTTTCAGTGTGTCGTGGATGTGCTTGTCCTTCGAGGCCGGGATGATCATGTCGTCCTTGCCGAAGGAAATGCCAGCTTTCGCCGCATGTTTGAAGCCAAGCCCCATGATGCGATCGGCGAACAGTACAGCCTCTTTCTGGCCGCAATGGCGGTAAACTGCGTCGATCACGTTCGAGATGTCTTTCTTGGTGAGCAGTTTGTTGACCAGCTTGTACGACACTTGCGTGTGTTTCGGCAGGTACTGCGAAATCAGCATGCGGCCCGGGGTGGTTTCGATCACCTCGTGCTTGATTTTGCCATTATCGCCCATCATGGCCAGACGCGCCTTGACACGCGAATGCAGGGTGACAACCTTGTTTTCCAGTGCCATTTCAATCTCGTTGAGATCGGAGAAGGCCATGCCCTCGCCTTTCTCGCCATCCGATTCCAGCGACATATAGTAAAGGCCGAGAACGATATCCTGCGATGGAACGATAATCGGCTTGCCGTTGGCGGGCGACAGGATGTTGTTGGTCGACATCATCAGTACGCGCGATTCAAGCTGCGACTCAATGGAGAGCGGCACGTGGACCGCCATCTGGTCGCCGTCAAAGTCGGCGTTGAAGGCGGCGCAGACCAGCGGGTGAAGCTGGATGGCTTTGCCCTCAATCAGCATCGGCTCGAATGCCTGAATGCCTAAGCGGTGAAGCGTCGGTGCTCGGTTGAGCAATACCGGGTGCTCGCGCACCACTTCGGCGAGGATGTCCCATACTTCGGGACGCTCGGTTTCAACCATGCGCTTTGCCGCCTTGATGGTGGTCGCGATGCCATAAATTTCGAGCTTGGCGTAAATGAAGGGCTTGAACAGCTCCAGCGCCATTTTCTTCGGTAAGCCGCACTGATGCAGTTTGAGTTCCGGACCGACTACAATGACCGAACGGCCGGAATAGTCGACGCGTTTGCCAAGCAAGTTCTGGCGGAAGCGGCCTTGCTTGCCTTTCAGCATGTCGCTGAGGGACTTGAGCGGACGTTTGTTAGTGCCGGTGATCACACGACCACGGCGGCCGTTATCGAACAGCGCATCGACCGATTCTTGCAGCATGCGCTTCTCGTTGCGTACGATAATGTCGGGCGCGCGGAGTTCCAGCAAACGCTTCAAGCGGTTGTTACGGTTGATGACGCGGCGGTAAAGATCATTCAAATCCGAGGTGGCGAAACGGCCACCATCGAGCGGCACGAGTGGGCGCAGTTCCGGCGGAATCACCGGGACGACATCGAGAATCATCCATTCCGGCTTGTTGTTTGACTCGATGAATGCCTCGACGAGCTTCAAGCGCTTCACCAATTTCTTGCGACGCGCTTCGGAGCTTACATCGACCAACTCCGCACGCATGGCGTCGCGCAGTTCCTTGAGGTCGATTTTTTTCAGCAGTTCTTTAATTGCTTCAGCACCAATCATGGCGGTGAAGGTGCCTTCGCCGTAGGTGTCGAGCGCTTCGTAATATTGCTCTTCGTTCAAAAGTTCGAGTGGGTTGAAGGGGCTCATGCCAGCATCGACCACGATGTAGCTTTCGAAGTAGAGGACTTTCTCGAGGTCTTTAAGCATCATGTCGAGCATCGTTGCAATACGGCTCGGCAAACTCTTCATGAACCAGATATGCGCTACGGGCGCGGCAAGCTCGATATGGCCCATGCGCTCGCGCCGCACTTTGGAGGTGGTGACTTCAACGCCGCATTTTTCGCAAACGATGCCGCGATATTTCATGCGTTTGTATTTGCCGCAGAGGCACTCGTAATCCTTGATGGGACCGAAGATGCGGGCGCAGAACAATCCGTCGCGCTCAGGCTTGAAGGTACGGTAATTGATGGTCTCCGGCTTTTTCACTTCGCCGAAGCTCCAAGAACGAATTTTCTCCGGGGAGGCAATCGCGATTTTGATCTCGTCGAATTGCTTCGTCTGCTGCATTTGCCCGAAGATGTTCATCAGTTCATTAGCCATAAAACCCTCTACTTATACTCTGCTTCAACTCACCTTCCTGATTGTCACCCCGCACTTGTTGCGGGGTCCGCCGGATGCCGCAACAAGTGCGGCATGACAAGTCAGGCGTTATGCCTCTTTCTCGACCAAATCCACATTGAGTCCAAGTGACCGCAACTCTTTGACCATCACGTGGAACGATTCAGGAATCCCTGATTCGAACGAATGGTCGCCGCGCACGATGGATTCGTACACTTTCGAGCGGCCCGCCACGTCGTCCGACTTGACGGTGAGCATTTCCTGCAGGGTGTAGGCAGCGCCATACGCCTGCAATGCCCAGCACTCCATCTCGCCGAAACGCTGTCCGCCGAACTGCGACTTACCGCCCAGCGGCTGCTGGGTAACAAGCGAGTACGGCCCAATCGAACGCGCGTGAATTTTATCGTCGACCAGGTGGTGCAGCTTCAGAATGTAGATGTAGCCCACCGTGACCTGACGGTCGAACGTGTCGCCGGTCCTGCCATCGACCAGTGTTACCTGACCCGAGGTCGCGTGCCCTGCGCGTTTCAACCAATGTTCGATGTCTTTTTCTTTCGCACCATCAAATACCGGTGTGGCAAACGGCACGCCTTTGCTCAGGTTTGCAGCGAGCTCGGTCAAGGCGCCCTTGTCCATTTTCTTGATTTCGACCTGGTGCTCTTTCTCCTCGTAAATATCGAGGAGTTTGTCTTTCAGCTCGTCTACTTTCGCGCCGCGCTGCACATCTTCCAGCATCTTGCCGATTTGCAAGCCCATGCCAGCCGAAGCCCAGCCAAGGTGCGTCTCGAGAATCTGTCCGACATTCATCCGCGATGGTACGCCAAGCGGGTTGAGCACGACATCCACCGGGGTTCCGTCTTCAAGGTGTGGCATATCCTCGACCGGCACGATGTTCGAAATAACCCCTTTGTTGCCGTGGCGACCGGCCATTTTATCGCCGGGCTGCAGCTTGCGCTTCACCGCAACGAAGACCTTCACCATTTTAAGCACGCCCGGCATCAGATCGTCGCCGGATTGCACTTTCTCGACCTTTTCCTCAAAGCGCTTATTGAGTGAATCGACGGCGTCATCGAGCTGCTTTTTCAGCGCTTCGACACCTTTCATGGCCTTTTCGTCCTTCAGCACGATCTGCCATAGCGTCCCGCGTGCCGCCGTTTCCAGCTGCTCTTCACTGATCGCTTTGTCGATCTTGAAGCTCTTCGGACCTTTGGTCGCGTGTTTGCCGACCAATTGTTCTTTCAGCGCGCTGTAGATATAGCGTTCGGTGATCGAACGTTCGTCGTCCCTGTCTTTTGCCAGACGGTCGATTTCGGCACGTTCAATCGCCATCGCGCGCTCGTCTTTCTCGATGCCGCGGCGCGAGAAAATACGCACGCCGACGACGGTGCCCTGATTGCCCGGAGGCAGGCGGAGCGACGAATCACGAACATCAGAAGCTTTTTCACCGAAGATGGCGCGCAGGAGTTTTTCCTCCGGCGTCATCGGTGATTCGGATTTTGGCGTGACTTTGCCCACCAGAATGTCGCCCGGCTTTACTTCGGCACCAATATGCACGACACCGATTTCGTCGAGTGAGCGCAGCGCTTCCTCGCCGACGTTCGGGATGTCGCGGGTGATTTCTTCAGGCCCGAGTTTCGTGTCGCGCGCCATCACCTCGAATTCCTCGATGTGAATCGAGGTGAAGCGGTCTTCGGCGACGAGGCGTTCGGAGATGAGGATCGAATCCTCGAAGTTGTAACCGTTCCACGGCATGAACGCGACGAGCACGTTCTGACCGAGGGCAAGTTCGCCGAGATCGGTCGACGGGCCGTCGGCAATCACGTCGCCAGCTTTCACGTTATCGCCGACTTTGACGATCGGGCGCTGGTTGATGCAGGTGTTTTGGTTCGAGCGCTGGAATTTATGCAACGTGAAGATGTCTACGCGCGGCGTACCGTCTTCGTTTTTGTCGTTGCAACGAATGACGATACGGTTGGCGGCAACCTGATCCACCACGCCGTCGCGGCGGGCGGTGATCGCAGCGCCGGAGTCACGGGCGACGATTTCTTCCATCCCGGTACCGACCAGCGGCGCTTCCGAGCGGATGAGCGGCACGGCCTGACGTTGCATGTTGCTGCCCATGAGCGCACGGTTGGCGTCGTCGTTCTCGAGGAATGGCACGAGCGCTGCGGCGACAGACACCAGCTGTTTCGGCGCCACGTCCATGTATTCGATATGCTCGGGCGTCGACATAATGAAGTCGCCGTTGCGGCGGCAAGAAACGAGCTCGTCGGCGAATTTGCCTTCGGCCAGATGCGCGTTGGCCTGCGCAATCGTGTAGCGGCCTTCTTCGATCGCCGAGAGATAGACAACCTCGCCGGAGACTTTGCCGTTCACCACTTTGCGGTAGGGCGTTTCAATAAAGCCGTATTTGTTGATGCGCGCGTAGGTTGCCATCGAGTTGATGAGGCCGATATTCGGACCTTCCGGGGTTTCAATCGGGCAGATACGGCCGTAATGCGTCGGGTGCACGTCGCGCACTTCGAAGCCGGCGCGCTCGCGCGTCAAGCCTCCTGGCCCAAGGGCCGACAGACGGCGCTTGTGAGTGATTTCCGAAAGCGGGTTGGTTTGATCCATGAATTGCGAAAGCTGGCTGGAACCGAAGAACTCGCGCACCGACGCCACGAGCGGCTTGGCATTGATGAGGTCGTGCGGCATGACAGTGTCAATATCGACCGAGCTCATGCGCTCGGTAATGCCGCGCTCCATACGCAGTAACCCAAGACGGAACTGGTTTTCCATCAACTCGCCCACCGAGCGAACGCGGCGGTTGCCGAGGTGATCGATATCATCGATCTCACCAACACCGTCTTTCAACAGCACGAGTGTTTTGATGGTGCCGATAATGTCTTCGTTGGTGAGTACGCCGACGTCTTCCTTGATATCAAGCGCCAGACGCGCGTTCATTTTTACACGGCCGACCTCAGAAAGGTCATAGCGCTCATTCTCGAAGAACAGCGATTTGAAGAGAGTTTCTGCGGCTTCCGGCGTGGTGGGTTCGCCGGGACGCATGACGCGGTAGATGTCGATCAGCGCATCGTCCTTCGTCATGTTCTTGTCGGCGACGAGCGTGTTGCGGATGTAAGCGCCGACATTGATATGGTCGATGGCGAGCACGGGAATCGAATGGATATGCGCTTCCGCCAACGTGGCGATCAGCACTGCGGTAAGCTCGTCGCCAGCTTCAGCATAGATTTCACCGGTCTTGCTGTTGATCATATCGGAGGCAAGGTAGGAACCGAGAATAAATTCTTCTGGTACTAGGATTTCCTTGAGGTTTGCTTCCGCCAGTTTTTTCAACGCGCGCGGGGTCAACTTGTCGCCAGCAACCGCCATGGTTTTTCCGGTTTTTGCATCAACAAGATCGAAGGCAAGCTTCTGACCACGCCATGTTTCGGGCACGAACGACGCCGTCCAGCCTTCTTTGCCATGCTTGAAATGACGGGTGGAATAGAAGGTGTTGAGGATTTGTTGGTTATCCATACCAATCGCACGCAGCATAGTCGTCGTCGGCAATTTGCGGCGACGGTCAATGCGTACATGCACGATGTCTTTGGCGTCGAACTCAAAATCGAGCCACGAGCCGCGATACGGAATTACCCGTGCCGAATAAAGGAACTTACCCGAAGAATGGGTTTTGCCATGATCATGGTCGAAGAATACGCCGGGCGAACGGTGCATTTGCGACACGATCACGCGCTCGGTACCGTTGATGATGAAGGTGCCGTTCTCCGTCATGAGCGGGATATCGCCCATGTATACGTCTTGTTCCTTAATGTCCTTGATCTCGCGGGCACCGGAAGTTTCATCAACCACCCAGACGATCAGGCGAAGCGTTACGCGCAGGGGAGCGGCGAAGTTGATGCCGCGCTGGCGGCACTCTTCCACGTCATATTTCGGGCGATCAAACTCGTAACGCACATATTCGAGCGTCGAGGTTTCCGAAAAATCGTTGATTGGAAATACGGTTTTGAATACGCCGTGCAGGCCGGTGTTCCTGCGGTCTTTCGCCGCAACGAACATCTGGAGGAATTGTTCGTAAGAATTCTTTTGCACCTCGATCAGATTTGGCAAGCTGATTGCCGTCTGCATCGTGCCGAAGTTCTTGCGAATGCGCTTACGCGAGGTGAAGGAGTGGTGATACGCGTGCTGAGCCATAATTCCCTACCAGATTTCTATAACCGTGATCGTAACGTCATCGAACATTCAAGATGGCAAAACGCGCGAAAGGAGCCCCGGAAATCCCGGGAGCCCCTTCACGCTTTTATGCCGCGCGGGCGAACACTATTTCAGTTCGACTTTCGCGCCGGCAGCTTCGAGCTGCTTCTTGAATTTCTCAGCGTCGGATTTATTGACGCCTTCTTTCACGTTCTTCGGAGCACCTTCAACGAGGTCTTTAGCTTCTTTCAAGCCAAGACCCGTGATCGCGCGAACTTCTTTGATCGCGTTGATCTTGTTGGCGCCACCGTCAACAAGGACGATGGTGAAGTCCGTTTTCTCTTCCACCGGAGCAGCAGCCGGACCGGCAGCAGCAGCGGCCGGAGCCGCAGCCGAAACGCCCCATTTTTCTTCCAGAAGCTTCGACAATTCCGCCGCTTCCATTACGCTGAGAGCAGAAAGCTTCTCAACGATGTCGTTCAAGTTCGTAGCCATATTCAAGTCCCCTTCACCAATTAAAAATTAAATTAACACAAAATCCTTAGGCACCTTTTTTCGCGTAGGCGCCAAACACGCGCGCCAGCTGAGCAGCTGGCGCTTGCAACACGCCAGCAATACGCGTCGCCGGCGTATTGAGCATGCACAAGATAGTTGCCCGCAGCTCGTTAAGCGACGGCAGCGAGGCCAATTGTTGAATTGCTTTTTTGTCAAGAATGACGTCGCCGAACGCGCCGCCGACTAATTGCAGCTTATCGTTTTTCTTGGCGAATTCGGAAAGCGCTTTCGCCGCCGAAGCGGGCTCGTTCGCGTAGGCAATCGCCGTCGGGCCCTTGAAGAGATCCGTTACTTTCTCGTAAGCAGTGCCTTTAATCGCACGTTGAGCAAGCTTGTTTTTGGTGACTTTAAAACCAGCGCCAGCCGCGCGCACATTGCGGCGCAACTGGGTAATTTCAGCGACGGTAAGCCCCTTGTAATGGGCGACGATCACGATGGCGGACTTTGCCACATCGGCGTTGGTTTGATCGATCCAGACCTGTTTTTGTGCACGGTTCATGGTTACGCTGCCTGCTGCTGTTGTTGCCCAAGCACATCTGAAAGGTCGAGCTTAATGCCCGGGCCCATCGTCGATGAGATGGAGATTTTTTTGATGAGGTTGCCCTTAATGCCAGCGGGCTTGGCTTTATTCACCGCCGCAATAAAGGCGCGTAAATTTTCTTCGATAGCCGCTTCCGTGAAGCTCGCTTTTCCAACACCAGCATGGATGATCGCGGCTTTTTCCACCTTGAATTCTACTTGACCGGCCTTCGCCGCTTTCACTGCTTTTTCAACGTCCGGCGTCACCGTGCCGAGCTTCGGGTTTGGCATCAGGCCTTTGGGGCCGAGGATTTTACCGATTTTACCGACGACGCCCATCATGTCGGGCGAAGCGATACAAACGTCGAAGTTGATTTCGCCTTTTTGAATCAGCTCAGCGAGATCATCCCCACCCACGAGATCCGCACCGGCTTTTTTTGCGGCTTCGATTTTATCGCCCTTGGCGAATACGGCGACGCGTACGGTTTTGCCGAGGCCGTTGGGCATCGCCACCATGCCACGCACCAACTGGTCGGACTGCGAGGGGTCAATCGCGAGATTCATCGCCACGTCGACCGTTTCGTCGAATTTCGTTTTGGCGCGGGATTTCAGCAACGCCACCGCTTCTTTCAGTGGGTAGGTTTTATTCGCATCGATCCCGTCACGGATGGAGCGGATACGTTTGCCGCCCACGCCGGGGGTTTTCACCGATTTTTTCTCGTTTTTCTTCGGAGCCATTACGCAGCCTCCCTACCGATAACTTCAATACCCATGGACACAGCCGAGCCAGCAATCATGCTGCAGGCGGCAGCTTCGTCATTGGCATTCATATCTTGCATCTTCTGTTTGGCGATTTCCTTGATTTGCGCCCAGGTCACTTTTCCCACGAGCTCTTTGCCGGTGGTGCCGGTGCCTTTTTCGATTTTCGCCGCTTTGAGCAGGAAGTACGAAACCGGCGGCTGCTTCATGATGAAAGTGAAGGAGCGGTCTTTGTATACCGTGATGACCACGGGAATCGGCATGCCCGGCTCTTTTTGCTGGGTTGCAGCGTTGAACTGCTTGCAGAATTCCATGATATTGAGGCCAGCCTGACCGAGCGCGGGGCCGATGGGCGGAGCGGGGTTTGCTTTACCAGCCGGAATCTGGAGCTTGATGTATCCGGTAATTTCCTTAGCCATATTTGCCCTGCCTTGGTGGCCGGTCCTGCACAAAAACCCCATGTTTTCTGCGGCCGATTACGACTTTGTATACACAAAGCCTCCCAAAGGAGACGGGACTATAGAGGCGAAATTCTGAATTGCAAGCTTTTTTAGAGGCCAGAGATCAGAGGCCAGAGACCAGTAAAACCGCGGTCCCCTGACCTCTGGCCTCTGGCCTCTAGTCTCTACGCCTTATGTACTTGGTTATAGTCGAGCTCGACCGGCGTTGCGCGGCCGAAAATCGACACGGAAACCTTGAGTTTCTGGCGGTCTTCGTCGATATCCTCGACCGAACCGACGAACGACTCGAACGGACCGTCGATGATTTTGACCTGCTCACCCACCTCATAATGCACCGAATGACGTGGGCTGGCTGCGCCTTCCTCGACCTGGGCGAAGATGGCGGCGGCCTCGGCGTCGGAAATCGGCTGCGGGCGAATGCCTTTGCCGCCTAAGAATCCGGTGACTTTCGCCGTGGTTTTGACGAGCTGCCATGCGGCATCGGACATATCCATTTTGGCGAGTACATAGCCGGGAAACAGCTTGTGTTCGGTAGCAACTTTCTTGCCGCGGCGCACTTCGACCACGTCTTCCGTGGGCACGACTACTTGTTCAAATGCGTCGGAGAGACCTTTTTGCGCGGCCTGTTCGAGGATGGTGGCGGCGACTTTTTTCTCAAAACCCGAATAGGCGTGAATGATGTACCAGCGCTTCGCCTTGCCCGTAGCAACCGGGGCCGCAGCTTCAGCAACAGGCGCTTCTGCCGCAGGGGTTTCGTTTTCGTTTGCTTGCACTGCTTCATTCGTCATCACTTCTCTCCTATTGTGTTCCGCCGCCAAGGCCTAAAATCGCACGAATCGTCATCCCGATGACTCCGTCAGCCAGCAAAAAGAAAATCGAAGCCACCAGCGCCATCACCAGAACCAACGTGGTCGATACCATCGTTTCCTTACGCGTCGGCCACGCCACTTTTTTCATTTCCTGGCGGACTTCGCGGATGAATTTGGCTGGATTCAGTTCGCTCATTTTTTCCTTTGTTAACTGGATCCCGGCCTTCGCCGGGACGGCTTGCGCCGAATTTCCCTCAATAAAAACGCACACCGTTTAGGGGGTGTGCGGCGGGTTGTATAGCGCCGCAAAACCCATAATGCAAGGGGGTTTTCTGCCTTGGCTAGACAATGGCTTGTCGTCTGCTATAAGCGCCGGTTCCGATAGGGGTGTAGCTCAGTTGGTAGAGCGACGGTCTCCAAAACCGTAGGTCGCAGGTTCGAATCCTGTCGCCCCTGCCACCCTTCGCCATAGCTTTAGCGACGGCGGACTGGAGAAATTGAATGCCAGACAAGCTTTCCCATCTCACCTGTTGGTGCTTAAGCGCCAATCATGCAGGCATGACCAACCAGGCGGTAGGTCTGGCGGAAGCGCTGGAGCTTACCTATGAAGTGCATCATACGCGCCAAGACATCTGGTGGAAATTTCTGCCCCCTGCCCTCTGGCCTGCACCACTCGCGATGAAAGAAGGCGGCGGGAGTTTCGCCGCCCCATGGCCGGATGTGGTGATTTCATCCGGACGCCGTTCGGTGGCGACCGCGATGGCGATACGCAAAGCCAGCGGCGGCAAAACCTTCGCGATTCATATCCAGCGCCCCGGTGCGCCTTTAAGAAACTTCGACCTTGTCATCGTACCGGAGCATGACGGGCTGCGCGGGGAGAATGTCATCACCACCCGTGGCTCCATGCATCGCATCAGTCAAAAGCGATTAACCGAGGCGCGGGCCACACCGCGCTTCGCGCAGATGAAGCGCCCGCTTGTTGCAGTACTGGTCGGCGGCGCGACTAAACGCGCCGAAATTCCACCCGAAACCTTTCGCAACTTTGCTGCAACATTGGCTGCAGCAATTTCCAAGTCAGGCGGCAGCATCGCCCTCACCCCGTCGCGCCGCACTGGAAAAGAAAACGTCGCTATCCTGCGCGAAGCACTTCCCAATGCATGGATATGGGATGGCGGCGGTGAAAATCCCTACTTCAACATGCTCGCCGAAGCGGATACGATCATCGTCACCGGCGATTCCGCCTCCATGGTGTCGGAAGCATCCGCCACCGGCAAGCCGGTATATATTTATGAGTTATACAAAGATTCCAAATTCCAGCCGATGTTTGCCGAATTACAAAAAGCTGGTATCGCGCGGCCCTTCACCGGCACGATTGAAAACTGGCATTATGCGCCGGCTGATGAGACAGCAGGCGTCGCCGAAAAAATCCGTTCGCTGCTTCTCGCACGGCTTCTCGCACGAAAATAAAAAGGCCGCGGAGCTTATGCCACGCGGCCTTTTTCGTTATTGTTACTTGAGAACTAGTCTAGGACCTTGGCTACTACCCCAGCCCCTACTGTTCTTCCACCTTCGCGGATGGCGAAGCGCAGGCCTTGGTCCATCGCGATCGGGGCGATGAGCTCAACGACCACTTTAATATTGTCGCCCGGCATCACCATCTCAACGCCGGCAGGCAGCGTCACCACGCCAGTCACGTCCGTCGTGCGGAAGTAAAACTGCGGACGGTAGCTGGTGAAAAACGGTGTGTGGCGCCCACCTTCATCCTTGGTGAGAACATACGCTTCGCCTTCAAACTTCTTGTGCGGCGTGATCGAACCCGGCTTGGCAAGCACTTGCCCACGCTCGACTTCCTCGCGCTTGGTGCCGCGCAGCAGAACGCCCACGTTGTCGCCCGCTTCCCCTTGATCCAGAAGCTTGCGGAACATCTCAACACCCGTGCAGGTCGTTTTTACGGTGTCTTTGAGACCGACAATCTCGACGTCTTCGCCGACTTTCACAATGCCGCGCTCAACGCGACCGGTGACCACAGTGCCGCGGCCTTCGATGCTGAACACATCCTCGATCGGCAGCAAAAACGGCTTGTCTTTTGGGCGATCCGGCTGCGGGATATATTCGTCAACAGCCTTCATTAATGCCAGAATCGATTCTTTGCCAAGACCGTCCGTCTTGCCTTCAAGCGCCGACATCGCCGAGCCTTTGATAATCGGGATCTTGTCGCCCGGATAATCGTATTTAGACAGAAGCTCCCGCACTTCCATCTCCACAAGCTCGAGCAGTTCTTTATCATCGACCATGTCGACTTTGTTGAGATACACCACCAGCGACGGAACGCCAACCTGGCGCGCCAGCAGAATATGCTCGCG
>JANNSK010000072.1:0-8612 GCA_031402515.1 Alphaproteobacteria bacterium
AGGTTATTCAGCATGTGCGCGGGGGCAAAGGACCGATGCTGATGGAGTTAAAAACCTATCGCTATCGCGGCCATTCGATGTCGGACCCGGCAAAATATCGCACCAAGGAAGAGGTCGAGGATTACAAAGAGAATCGTGATCCGATCAACACTTTCCGTGCGCGCCTGATTGCTCAAAAAGTAGCGGACGAGGCGACCTTTAAAAAAATCGAGGACGAAATCAAGGCGATCGTCAATGACGCCGCCGAATTTGCCAAGGAAAGTCCCGAACCACTGGCGACGGAATTATGGACGGATGTAACACAATGAGAAGTTTTTTAACTTTGTCATTCCTGCGAAAGCAGGAATCCACTTAATAAAATAAAAAGGAGATCCCTGCTTTCGCAGGGATGACAAAGTAGATGGGGTAGGACCAAAATATCATGAAGAAGCATCGCTACTTTGTGTACATCCTGGCCAGTAAACGAGATGGAGTTTTATATATTGGAGTCACAAACGATCTGCCCCGTCGAGTATGGGAACATAAGGAGGGATTGGTCGAGGGATTCAGTAAACAATACTATGTCGAGCGGTTAGTGTATTTCGAGGAGTTCCAGTATATCGACAAAGCGATTGCCAGAGAAAAAGTGATGAAGCGGTGGAAAAGAGAATGGAAAGTTGAATTGATCGAGAAAGTGAATCCTGAGTGGAAAGATTTGTACGAGGAGTTGAATAATTTATTGTAAGGAGATTCCTGCTTTCGCAGGAATGACAAAGTGAGGAGAGATTCTCTTCTTTTTGTCATTCCTGCGAAAGCAGGAATCTCCTAAAAAAATACTTTTGTTTTGCAGGAATGACAAAGGAATAGAGATTATGGTTCAGCAGACAGTTCGTGATGCCCTACGCGATGCGATGGCGGAAGAAATGCGCCGCGATAAGAACGTGCTGGTGATGGGCGAGGAAGTGGCCGAATACCAAGGCGCGTATAAAGTCACGCAAGGATTGTTGCAAGAATTTGGCGCGAAACGTGTGGTTGATACACCGATTACCGAGCAGGGATTTGCTGGGCTTGCGGTTGGCGCAGCATTCCTTGGCGTGCGCCCGGTTGTCGAATTCATGACATGGAACTTCGCCATGCAGGCCATCGACCAGATCATCAACTCCGCGGCGAAAACGCTTTACATGTCCGGTGGGCAGATCAAATCGCCTATCGTTTTTCGTGGCCCCAATGGCGCGGCCTCGCGCGTTGGCGCCCAGCACTCGCAATGCTATGCCAGCTGGTACGCCCATTGCCCCGGCCTCAAAGTCATTGCGCCGTATGACGCGGCGGATGCGAAGGGGTTGCTCAAATCCGCCATCCGCGATCCCAACCCCGTGGTGTTTTTGGAGAACGAAATGCTCTATGGCGTATCGTTCGAGGTTCCTGAGGGCGAACATCTTGTGCCCATCGGCAAAGCGGCGGTGAAACGCCAAGGAACGGATGTCACTATCGTTGCTTTCTCCATTTGCGTGAAACACGCGCTGGATGCGGCGGAGCAATTGGCTGCCGAGGGCATTAGTGCAGAAGTCATCGACCTGCGCACGCTGCGCCCGCTCGACAAACAAACCATCATCGATTCCGTGCGCAAAACCCACCGGCTGATTTCGGTGGAAGAGGGCTGGCCGGTCGCCGGTATCGGCGCGGAAATCGCCGCGATCGCCATGGAAGATTTATTCGATGAGCTCGATGCGCCCGCCCTCCGCGTATGCGGCAAGGATGTGCCGCTGCCATATGCCGCCAATCTCGAAAAACATGCGCTGCCCAAGGTGGACGACATTGTCGTTGCCGCTCGCGGACTTTGTCATCCACTGTCAACTGCTGCTTAGGAGAAGTTATGCATAGAATTTGTTTGCTGCTTGCCGCCTTGCTCATAAGCGCTCCCGCATTTGCCCAGCAAGCGATGACCATGCCCCGCGTGATTACCGTGAATGGCGAAGCCAAGCGTCAGGTGGTTCCGGACGAGGCGCATGTGTATGTGAATGTGAATGCAAAAAATGCCAAACTCGCCGTCGCCAAAGCCGAGCATGACAAGAAGTTGAAAGCCCTGCTGGCGCTGGCCAAGGGTTTTGACATCGAGGATAAACACCTCAAAACCCAACATTCCTCGGTGCAACCGGAATATGATTATGTCGATGGCAAACAGAAATTCCGTGGCTACTCGGTGAATAGCGGCGTGGATGTGACCATCAAGAAAACCGACATCATCGGCGATATGATGGAGAAACTCGCCGCCGGTGGCTTCGATGAAACCAGTATGAATTATACCGTCTCCGACATGGATAAAATCCGTGACGAGATCATCACCGATGCCATCAAGAATGCCCGGGCCAAGGCGGAACGTATGGCCGAAGCAGCCGGCGCTTCTATCGCCCGCGTTTACTCCATCAACGAAGGCGGGGTCAATTTTCCACAGCCGCCGATGCCGATGATGGCCATGCGCGCTGAGATGGCCATGGATAAATCCGTTGCCCCGCCTGCGGGTGAACAGGAAGTGAACGCCAATGTGACTGTCAGCTACGAACTAAAGGACTAATCATGCCCATCGAAATCACCATGCCCGCGCTATCGCCCACCATGACTGAAGGCAACCTCGCCAAATGGCTAAAAAAAGAAGGCGATAAAGTGAAAGCCGGTCAGGTCATTGCCGAGATTGAAACCGATAAAGCGACCATGGAGGTTGAGGCGGTGGATGAAGGCACGATGGGGAAAATCGTCGTCGCTGCCGGCGCACAGAACGTAAAAGTGAACGACGTTATTGCCCTTTTGCTTGCCGATGGTGAAGATAAAAAATCGCTCGATAGCTGGAAGCCAAAAAAGAAAGAGCTGATAGCTAACAGCCAACAGCCAACAGCTACCCCTATTGCTGCGCCCGTTGCGGCTCTGGTTGCTCCAATCATGGCTCCCGCCGCGCCCAGAATGGCCCCAGCCGCTCCGCTCGCGCGCGAATCACGAATCACGAATCACGAATCACGCACTTACGCCAGTCCACTCGCTCGCCGGATTGCCGGCCAGAAAGGAATTGATCTTAAACGCGTCATTGGCACCGGCCCCAATGGGCGCATTACCAAAGTGGACGTTGAACGGGCGACTGGTGGTGGCGGCACAGTGGTGCGCAATCCAGTGGAGGCGGTGCAGATTCCCAATTCCAACATTCGTAAAGTAATTGCGCGGCGTTTGACCGAATCGAAACAGATGGTGCCGCATTTTTACCTGAGCCTCGATTGTGAAATCGACGCGCTGATGGAAGTACGCGCGCAACTCAACGCGGCGGCGACTGCCAAAACCCCGAAAGACGGCAAGCCACCCTATAAACTCTCGGTGAATGACCTCGTCATCAAGGCTGTGTCGCTGACTTTGCGCGATATTCCGAGCTGTAATGTGTCGTGGTATGAAGACGCGATCATCCAGTACAACAACGTCGATATCTCCGTCGCGGTCGCAACCGATTTTGGCCTCATCACCCCCATTGTAAGAAATGCGGATCAGAAAACCCTGCCGCAGATTTCGAATGAGATGAAAGAGCTCGCCGCCAAAGCGCGCGACAATAAATTGAAGCCGGAAGAATTCCAAGGCGGCGGCTTCTCCATCTCCAATCTCGGTATGTATGGCATCAAGAACTTTCAGGCCATCATCAACCCGCCGCAAGCGTGCATTCTGGCCGTGGGCGCGGGCGAACAGGTGCTCAAGCTCCGCGATGGTGAAGGGGTCGCCGTCACCGTCATGAACGCCACGCTTTCCGTCGATCACCGTGCGGTGGATGGCGCGCTGGGCGCTGAATTCCTGCAGGAATTCAAAAAATATATCGAACAACCGGTCCTGATGTTTGTTTAAAAAATTGTCATTCTGAGCGAAGCGAAGAATCCAGATCCTTCGCGTTGCTCAGGATGACAAAGTGAGGAGAATATGAGTAATAGTTTCGACGTAGTAATCATCGGCGGCGGGCCGGGCGGGTATGTGGCGGCGATCCGTGCCAGCCAGCTGGGTATGAAAGTGGCGCTGGTCGAGCGCGAGCGTCTGGGTGGCATTTGCCTCAACTGGGGTTGTATCCCCACCAAGGCGCTGTTGCGCAGTTCAGAAATTTATCACCTCATGCAGCATGCGGATGCGTTTGGCTTGAGTGCTAAAGAAGTGAAATTCGATTTGCCAAAAATCGTCAAACGTTCACGCGAAGTGTCGGCGCAGCTCACCAAAGGCATCGGCTTCCTCATGAAAAAACACAAAGTCACCGTGTATGATGGCGCGGGCGCGCTCGCCGGTTGCGGCAAAGTGAGCGTGACCAAGGATAAAAAACAAATCGCCGAACTGGAATCCAAACACATCATCCTTGCCACCGGTGCAAGGGCGCGGCATTTGTCGGGCCTCGAGCCGGATGGAAAATTCGTCTGGAGCTATAAGGAAGCATTGGTGCCCGATACGATGCCGAAAAACCTGCTGGTCATCGGCTCCGGCGCGATTGGTATCGAGTTCGCCAGCTTCTTCAGAACACTTGGCAGCGAGGTGACCGTGGTCGAATTGCAGGACCGTATCATGCCGGTCGAGGATGAAGAAATCTCCAAACACGCGCGCAAAGCGTTCGAGGCGCAGGGCATGAAAATTCGTACCGGCACGACGGTGAATAACCTCAAGAAGAACGCCAGCAACGTTACCGCGACGCTTGAGAGTAAGGATGGAAAAAAAGAAGAGGCCACCTTCGACCGCGTGATTGTGGCGATCGGTATCGTCGGCAATACCGAAGGGCTGGGTCTTGAAGGTACGAAGGTGAAGGTCGAACGTGGGCAAATCATGGTGGATGGTATGTTACGCACTGGCGAGCCCGGCGTTTATGCGATTGGCGACGTCGCTGGCGCCCCGTGGCTGGCGCATAAAGCGAGCCATGAAGGTGTCATTTGTATCGAGAATATTGCGGGCAAACATCCGCAGGCGATGACGCGCAACAATATCCCCGGCTGCACCTATTGCTGGCCGCAAATCGCATCTGTTGGTCTCACCGAGAAAGCCGCCAAAGAAAAAGGCCACGAAGTAAAAGTCGGCCGCTTTCCTTTCATGGGCAACGGCAAAGCGATTGCGCTGGGTGAGCCGGAGGGCCTCATCAAAACGGTGTTCGATGCAAAAACGGGCGAGTTGCTCGGTGCGCACCTCATCGGTACGGAAGTGACCGAACTGATTCAGGGCTTCGTCATCGGCAAATCGATGGAAGCGACCGAAGCTGACTTCATGCATGCGATTTTCCCGCATCCGACTTTGTCGGAAATGATGCACGAATCCGTGCTCGATGCTTACGGCCGCGCGTTGCATATCTGATGAGCAACATCCTTTACTTTGAAGACTTCCACGCCGATCAGGTATTCGAGCAAGGTGGTTACACCATCACCAAAGAGGCAGCGATTGCCTTTGCCACCGAGTTCGACCCGCAATATTTCCATATCGACGAGGAAGCCGCGAAGGCGAGCTACTTTAAAAGCCTGGCGGTGAGCGGCTGGCATACGGCGGCGGCCTCGATGCGGTTGAAAGTGCAAACACCCTTAAGCAAGGTCGCAGGCGGGCTTATTGGCATGGGTCTGGAGCAGATGCGCTGGCCGCGCCCGGTCTATCCCGGCGATACGATACGCATTGTCATCACCATCTTAGAGACCCGCATCTCGAAATCGCGACCGACCAGCGGTATCGTTAAATACCGGGTGGACACCTATAATCAGCGGGACGAGTTGGTCATGGACGGGTTGACTGCCGTCATCGTGCCGCGACGGCCATAATCAGAAGATTCGTCATGCTCGCGCTCGTCGCGAGCATCCACACTGAGATGGATCCTCGCAACAAGTGCGAGGATGACGTCGGTCTTTTATTATCTTCCGCTGGAATGACGGCTCATTTCTTGCTATACTGTTAGCAACAACAAGGCGTTTAGCGCCTCGCACGGCAAGCCAAACTATGGGGGAATATGAAGCGCCCGCCGTTATTTTTCCGTACGGTTTACGACGAAAATGAACTCGACGATTGTTTTTATGATCTCGTCCATGCCGACATGTCCGAGCAGGATAAAATCGAAGTTGGCTGCCTCATCCAGTATTTCCTGACGCTCAAATGTCACGGGTTATTGTCGTTACCGGTCGACATTACCAAACACCGGCAGGGCGAGGGGCCGGATTTCACCATCACTGGTGGCGAAGGTATGTATGGCGTCGAGATGACCAAGGTGACGACACAAGATTATCAGGTTTGGCTCAAGCGACGTCTGAATTATCGGCCTATCCGTGACATCGCTGACTATCTCAGGTTTCGCCCGGAAAAACGGGTGAGCGATCTGGCGCATTTGCGTGTGATGCGCAAGAATTATAAAATTGCCAACTACTTCGCCTGCGTGCCGGAGATGTCCGCCTGCGACCTGGTGCTCGAGGAGGACGGTGATTGCTCGATGGATATCGAGGTGCTGATGGCGCGCTTAAGGCGTGAAATGAAACGCTTCCGTCATCAGCGCTTCCGCCGGGTGTCGATGATTTCTGGGTCGGTGCTTTATTACGCCATCAATACGGAGGAGGCGCGGGTGCTTCATGCGCCGAATAGCAGGCCGCAATGGTTAAAACCTGCTGCGGCGACCCCAAGTCTATCCTTGTGGCATTAATTTGCCGAAGGTTTCTTTCGCCTTGGCCTTCAATTTTTCAAACTGCATCACGTTCTCGATACGGCGGCGGAGGAAGGCTTCGGTTTCCTTTAAATCTTCCGTATCGTCCAGCCAGATGGTGAGGGTGCTGCTGTAGACTTTGGAAAGCAGGATGCGCTTGGTATAAAAATTATAATCGGTGGCGGTATCGCCTGCTGCCATCCACATGTGGTCTACCGTCCGCTGCAAAGTTTTTAGCCCATCTACGGCGTGCCACGGCATGGCGTAGGTGGCGAGTGCGCGGCGGATGGCTTCGCGATGGGGAAGCATCAGGCGCAGGCGCACCATGACGGCGGTGGCGATACGTTCGCGGATTTTCATGGTGGGCAAATCATAATCGCGCTTCAGTATGTCGAGCATCTCGCCATCGGTGCGCTCTGCAAGATAATCAAGGCATTCCATGATGCCGCCTGGAAAGGCGCGTTTGACGTCGAATGGGCTAAGCCCGACTGATGCTGCGGCGCGTTCAAGTGTGCCCATCGTCCAGCCGTCGAAGACGACATGCGGCAAAGCAGCGGCAAGGATGGTACTTTGAAGGTCGGTCATGGTGTGAGTATAGACAGACCAGAGGCCAGAAGTCAGAGAAAAAGATTACGAAAGTTTGGTTACTCTCCCTGATCTTTGGCCTCTGGCCTCTGGTCTCTTCTTCACCGGCATTCCCTTGACCACCCTTTGCTTTGGCAAGATGAGCGCGGTCACTGTGCCTTTGTGACGGATGGAATCGATCATGATACGTCCGCCGTGGCGCGCTGCAAGTTCGCGGGCAAGCGCTAAGCCCAGTCCAATGCCACCGCCTTTGATGGTGAAATAGCTGGCATCTTGTTGCAGCGCTTCGCGGATGGCATTCAGTTGCGCGGGTGCGATACCTTCGCCCTGGTCGCGCACGCTTAAGATCAGTCCGTCATCCGGCTGCAGGCGGACGGTGATGATAATTTCTTTGCCTTCCGCCGAGTGATTGATGGCATTGCTGAGAAAATGGGCCAGCGCACACAGAAGCTGCCTGCGATCGGCCTCGATCTCGATATGTTTCGGCGCATCAAGGCGAATCTGCATACCGTGGGCGAAGGCGGCATGTGAATGCACGGCAATGGCTTCGGCGAGTAACTCGCTCAACGGGAACACGCTTTCATCCAGCATAAACTCATTGGCATTCATGCTGCCGATTGACAGTAAATCATTTACTTTGCTGAGCAGTTCACCGCCGGAATCGTGGATATGCATGGCATATTCGGCGTAGGTTGGATTGCCGACGGGGCCGTGCACGCCGTTTTTCATCATCTCAGCAAAGCCCATGATTGCATTGAGTGGCGTGCGCAGCTCATGGCTCATTGCGGAAAGAAACGCGCTGCGTCCATCTTCGGCAACGCGTAATTCGGCTTGCAAGCGCTCGAGTGCCTCGATCAGCGTTTCTTCACGCGTCGCGTTTGCTTGCGCAGCAAGGGTGACGCGTATTGTTTCACTGACAATAGCGGTGGGTTGTGCAATGGGCGCGCTCGGCTCTTCAGCGGTCGGTGCGTGTGATGTTTGCGGCGTCGGCGATGCCTTCATCTGCCGGGACTCAGCAGACAAACGTGCAACCTCATTCGCGAATAACATCCACCAGAACATCTTTCACGCATACTGATTCACGCACGCACACGCACCGGCATTTTACTTATGGGTACGTAAAACCGCAGATTCGTTGGGTTGTTGTGGCAATTAAGCAGCTAACAGCGCATCAAGCTTGCCTGCTTTATCATGGGCGGCGGGCGCCAAGAAGGCTCAAACCTACGAGGATCCGGGGGCGACGCTCAAGCTGCAACTGCTGGACTTGGCATAGCTCTTGAGAGCACGGTCTTCGCATCGCGTGATATTGATTCGGGAAATTTAGTTCGTCTGTTCAAACAATTTCCATCATCACCTACCTCATTTGAAAAACAAAACCTTCTTTCCTATA
>JANNSK010000073.1:0-19190 GCA_031402515.1 Alphaproteobacteria bacterium
CCCCCGCAAGCGGGGGAGTCAGGCACCGAGCAAGCGGGGGAGCCGGCACCGAGCAAGCGTCCGTTCACATCTCTACTCACTTCTCTACTCACTTCTCCTCCATCAATTGCTGGATGAGTGGTTCCAAGGTTTGACTGCGAACGGTTTCGGTCAAGGGACCGGGGAGGTGGTAGCGAATCATGCCGTGTCTATCGACAAGAAAACTTTCCGGCATGCCGCGTACACCGAGAGCGATGGCGGCTTTTCCCTTCGTATCAAACCCCACGCGGCCAAAGGGATTGCGATGCTGTACCAGCCATTCGTCGACACGCGAAACCGTATCGTTCCAGGCGATGCCTTCGAGGTTGAGGGCGGGAAAACTGCTGGCCAGCGCGCGTATTTCCGCATGGTCGGCGACGCACGGCGTGCACCATGAGGCGAAGAAATTGATAAGCGTGACTTTTCCCTGCGTGTCGATTCTTTGCGGCTTTCCATCGCGATTGGCCACATGCAGTACGGGAAGTTTTTCGTTCATCGTGCTGCCGGAGAGATTGACGATATCCCGTTGCGGTTTGCCAAGCAGCGCGAAGGCCAACGCGGCAGCGAGAGTAAGGAAGAGGAGGAGGGGCAAGAAACGCGTCATCGTTTCCCCCGCATCGCGCCAACGAAAGCAGTCATGCCACCCAATCCGGCGAGGAGGAATCCAAGCCACACCAGTTGCTGGCCCGGCGTGATGTAAAGCCGGACACCAATTTTGTTGTCACCGTATGAAGCATCACCGATGACGAGGTAGAAATCGCGTCCCGGAGTGGCATGGATTGCTGCCTCTGTCGTTTGGGTTTGGCGGGCGGGATAAAAGCGCAGTTCTGGTGCCAATGTTGTGAGGTATTGCCCGTTTTTTTCGATGCGGAACGTCGCTTTTCGCGCGACATAATTATCGACATGGTGGCGTGTCGCCGATTGCAGGTCGAGTGTGTAATCCGCAAAATGTAACTTCTCTTTAGAGGCGAGCGGCGCTTCATAGGTTTGTTTGAATAAGCCGCTGGCCGTCACGCCGAGCACAAAGATAGCTACCCCGCCATGGGCCATAAAACTCGCCAGCGAGCGCAGCCCCGTCGGAGAAAAAAGATTCACCTTTGCACGGAGTATGCGCAACAGATAGTGCAGCGCCGCGTAAAGCAGCCAGAAGCCAAGCGCGGTACCAACCAATTGCAGCGCATGCGGCGGCGTGGTGATGGTGATACATACCATGAGCGCAACCATGAGCGAGGGAAGCAGCGCCTTGATTTGTTTGGCGAGGTAATGCTTGCCCGTATGGTCCCATGCAATGAGCGGCGCCAGCGCCGAGAGAATCAGCAGCGGGGCGACCATGGGAAGGAACGTTGTATTGAAATATTGTGGACCGACGGAAATGGCTGGATTGCCCGTCAATTCCAGCATCACCGGATAGAGAATGGCGATGAGCACCGTCCCTGCCGCGGTGACGAGTAGCAGGTTGCCGATTAAAATAAACCCAGTGCGCGAGAGGAGATTAATGGGGGCTGAAGGTTTCATTTCACTTCGCCCGTAAATGAACAACGCGCCGCCAGTGACGGCTAGGATATAGCAGAGAATAAAAATCCCGCGCGCCGGATCCGTGGCAAATGCATGTACAGAAGTGATAAGGCCTGAACGCACGATAAAGGTGCCGATGAGCGATAAACTAAATGTCAGGATGGCGAGTGCGGCGACCCAGCGCGCCAGTTGCCCGCGCTTTTCGAGCACCATATTGGCGTGGATGAGCGCGGTTCCAGTGAGAAACGGCAGCAGCGAAACATTCTCCACCGGATCCCAGAACCACCAGCCGCCCCAGCCGAGTTCGCGGTATGCCCACCACGAGCCAGCACCAATGCCGAGGGTGAGGAAACTCCACGGCAGTAATATCCATGGCTGCACGGCGCGCGCCCAGTCGGAGTCGAGTTTGCCGCGCAGCAGTCCCGCCACCGCGTAGGCAAACACGATACCAAATCCGACATAGCCGATATAGAGTGTCGGAGGATGCAGCGCCAATCCAATGTCCTGAAGCAGCGGGTTTAAGTCTTCGCCTTGCGCCGGTATTGGCCAGACGCGGCTGAATGGATTTGAGGTGAACAAAATAAAGGCGAGGAATCCGGCGTTGATAAATCCCAGCACGGAAAGCGTCGTCGATTTCAAGTCCGTATCCTTGGCGCGGATATAGGCAATAAGGAATCCGTAGAGGCTAAGCACTTGCCCCCACAGCAGCATGGAGCCTTCATGATTGCCCCAGGTGCCGGTGATTTTATAAATAAGCGGCATGTCGGTATGTGAGTTCAGCACCACGTTGAGTACTGAAAAATCCGATGTGGCATGGGATGCTACCAGCGCAGCGAAAGCACTGGTGACCAGCATAAAATTCAGCGTTGCCAGCGGCTTGGTGAGATGTCCTAACCTATGCGGTTCGGCCAGTCGCTGCATGGCGGGCACCAGTGCTTGAAGTGCCGCAACGATGAGGGCGAGGCAGAGGGCAAGCTGTCCGAGTTCGGGGATCATGCGCGGAACCTAACTCCCCCCTTGAGGGGGATTCGAAATGCCCTTGCGATTCGGTGGGGGGTGGGGGTCGTGAAAGGAGCCCCCCACGCAACACGCCGCCCCCGCAACAAGTGCGGGGTTGCGTGTTGCCGCTCCCCCTCAAGGGGGGAGCTAAGTCTGTGGGGATTCTCGCTCATTTTTTTTCAGGAACTTTCCCATACTCCTCCCACAAGCCTGAGGCTTTGAGCTGATCGACGACCTCTTTCGGCATGTAGTTTTCATCGTGCTTGGCGAGGATGGTGCTGGCGTTGAAATCTCCCTTGTCGTTGAATCTGCCCTCGGCCACCGCACCCTGTCCTTCACGAAACAAGGTAGGTAGCAGACCCGAATAGTTAACGTTTATTTCTGACGTGAGGTCGGTCATGACAAATCGCATGCCAGTTTTTGTTTTGCGGATGCTTTTTACCTTCACCAATCCGCCGATGCGCACCACGCGTCCCGAATCCACAGAAGCGTGTTTTTCCTGCCACTGTGTCGGGGTAAAGAAGAAAACGAGATTATCTTGAAAATTACGTAGGATAATGGTGATAGAAAATCCCATTAGCACGAGGCTGATGATGAGAAATCGCAGCCGTTGATGCTTGGGTTTCATCGGTCTTTTTGTCGTTTGAGTTCGCGCCCAACCTGCCGTGCGCGACGCCACGTGGAAATAATTAACCAGAGCACGAGCGTGCCGGTGACGCCGTAGGCTGCGATGATAAAGTTGTTAACATCCATGTCCGGCTTTTAGCCCGCACCTGCCGTAACGCCAACTAAAAACTTGCAGCTATCTCAGAAGTTTGCTGCTATCATGAGAATAACAAGATACTACGGCTAGAACGGCAGCAAACTCGAAAAAAGTGTCAGGAGCCGCATCGCACTATGTCACCCGCAGATGAAGGGGATTTTTTATCGGGCGGAGGCGCTAAAAAAGCGCCGGAGCAGCCAGCCGCAGCCCTTGCGGTGGTCCCTCAACCCGCACCGGATGCACCGCCTCCCGCCAGCCCGGGTGAGAGTGGCTTAGGCAAAGCACCCGCCGCGCCGCCCGCCAACGCCAAGCCGATGAGGATTGGCGATAAGCTGATCAAGCTTGGCTTGGTTTCGCCTGACCAGATTGAAATTGCCCTGCGCGAACAGCAAAAGAGCAAGCAGCTCCTAGGCGCCATTCTCGTTTCGATGAATTTCATCACCGAATCGGCGCTTGGCGAGGTGCTGGCGGAAAGCTCCGGTGCCGAGCGCTTCGACCCCAAATCCACCATGCTCGATGCACAGCTGGTGGCGCTGGTGCCGCGTGACGTGGCGATCAGGAACAAGGTGATTCCCATCCAGCAGGATGGCAATGACATCAAGCTCGCCATGGTGGATGTGTACAACGTGCTTGCCATCGACCAGGTGCGTCGGCATCTCGACAAAACGGCTAAGATCGTGCCGGTTTATGTCACCGAAACCGAGCTCAACGATCTCATCGAGCGCTATTACAATTACGACCTTTCGATTGATGGAATCTTGCGCGAAATCGAAACCGGCATCCGCGAGAAAACCCAGCTTGACGGGCGGGAAGAGGGCTACATCAATCCAACGGTTCGCCTCGTCAACGCGCTGCTGGTCGATGCGATCAAGCAAGGCTGCTCGGACATCCACTTCGAGCCGGAGGGAAGTTTCCTGCGGCTGCGTTACCGGATCGACGGATCGCTGCAGCAGATTCGCTCCTTCCACCGCGATTACTGGCCAGCGATGCTGGTGCGGATCAAAATCATTTCCGGCATGAACATCGCCGAGACGCGCAATTCGCAGGATGGGCGCATTAACCTCACCGCACTCGGCCGTGAGGTGGATTTCCGGGTGGCGACCCAGCCGACCGTGCATGGCGAAAACGTGGTGCTGCGTATTCTCGATAAATCGAAGTCGCTCGTGCCGCTTGAGCAACTCGGCTTCTCGGAGCACAACTTTAACATGCTCAAACGCTGCCTCAAGCGGCCGGAAGGGATTATCGTTGTCACCGGTCCCACCGGATCGGGTAAAACCACGACGCTGTACTCGATTCTGGGCTACATTAACTCGATCGATGTCAATATCATGACGCTCGAAGACCCGGTGGAATACCAGCTCCCGCTCATCCGCCAGACCAACGTGCGCGAAGGGACCATCGACTTCCAGTCCGGCATCAAATCGCTCATGCGGCAGGATCCCGACATCATTTTCGTCGGCGAAGTGCGCGACGAAGAAACCGCCATCATGGCCATTAGGGCCGCACTCACCGGCCACCAAGTATACACGACGTTGCACACCAACGATGCGTTGGGTTCTATCCCGCGCTTAAACGATATCGGTGTACCATCGCACCTTCTTGCGGGCTCGCTGATTTGTGCTATCGCCCAGCGTCTGGCGCGCAAACTCTGCAAGTTCTGCAGGACGCCGCGCCCGGCCACCGAAGAAGAATGCAAGCTGCTCAGTGTGGATGTTAAGGCGCCGCCCACGGTGCATCAGGCGGTAGGCTGCGAGAAATGCGCCTTCAAAGGCTATAAGGGCCGCATAGGGATTATGGAGATACTGCGCATTGACAAGGGCATGGATGAACTGATTGCTACCCGTGCCACCCGCAGCCATATGCTCGAATACGCGATGGAGAGTGGATTTGTCCCCATGGTGCAGGATGGCATCAGTAAGGTGCTGGCCGGAGAGATCGATATTGCTGAGCTCATTAATACGGTGGACCTCACCGACCGATTGTAATAGTGTCGTTTTTGCTCGGTAGGCACCAACGGCGACACCCATAAAAATCGGAAGCTGATGCCTGCATATAACTACACATCGGTCAATGAAAAGGGCCGTAGGATTCGCGGCTCCATGGTGGCCGAGAACGAGATCGACCTTGAGTCGCGCTTAAAGGAGCTCGGGCTCGACCTCATTAACTTCCGTGTTGCCAAGAAAAAAACTGGCTCCAATGCACGCATTAAACTCAAGGATATGATTATCCTTTGCCTGCATCTTGAGCAGTTGTCGCGCGCTGGCGTGCCCATCCACGAGGCGCTTGCCGATGTGCGCGATTCGACCGAATCGGGCAAACTGCGTGACATCATGACCGATGTGCTGGAAAAAGTAAAAACCGGCAGCCGGTTGTCGCAGGCTTTCGCTAGTTACCCGCGCGTGTTCAACGAAGTATTTGTCGGCCTCATCGAAGCGGGTGAAAAAAATGGGAATCTCACCGAGTCATTCGTTCATATGTCGCAGCATTTGAAGTGGACAAACGATCTGAAGCGCAAAGTCAAAAAAGCGATTGCCTACCCGATTGTGCTGCTGGTCGTAATGTCGGGCGTGATTGCGGTGCTGATGATTTTTGTTGTACCCAAGCTCGTCAAGTTCATCATCGATCAGGGGTTTGAAATTCCTCCGCATACCAAGGCGCTGATCTGGTTTTCGGAGGCCTTTCAGGCGCATTGGTTCCTCATTCTCGGCGGGCCAGTGTTGCTGATTATGGGGATTGCCCTGTTGCGGCGGATTTCGGAGTCGTTCGCCTACCGGTTCGATGCGGTGACCTTGAGGGTACCCGTCATGGGACCGACCATCCGTAAAATCAACCTCGCGCGCTTCACCCACTTTTTCTCGGTGATGTTTCGCAGCGGCATCGACATCCCTGAAGCGCTTATCGCGGCGAAGAACGTGGTGGGCAACCGGGTGATCAAGGAATCGGTTGATGTCGTTCATCGCAGCATCGTGGAGGGGAATAATCTCACGATGAGCTTGCGTATTTCCAGTCAGTTTCCCACACTTGTCATCCGCATGTTTAAAGTGGGCGAGGATTCGGGGAACATGAACGATGCGCTCGACAACATTAAATTTTTCTACGAACGCGAGGTGAACGATGCGGTGGACGGCATGATCGGTATGATCCAGCCGACGCTGACGGTGGTTATGGGCGGGCTTATTTTCTGGGTCATCGCCGCCGTGTTCGGGCCACTCTATCAATCCTTCTCGAATATGAAGTTTTAGATGCAACTAAAGTTACCATCACGCAAGTTAACGTCGTCCAAAGCAGGGGCGATGGCGGATGCTGCGGTAAAAAAGAAACGTGAGGCAAAAACAAAACTGAGTGCCACGATGAGTGCGCGCGGCCAGCGTTTTGTGCTTCTCGTTGGCGACGAGGGTGGCATTCTGATTTTTATGCGCGGCAAAAAAGTGGTGCGCCGTTTGTTCTCACCAACACCGCAGCGCGACCATACGGTCAGCCTTGTCGAGCTGATGCAGGCCAATCCCAAAGTGCCGCTCAGTATTCTGGTCGATGTGATGGACCAGCAATATGTACGCCATAGTTTCCCGCCGGTTTCCATCTTCAGTGTTGGCGGATTGGTCAAGCGGCGGCTGAATCGCGATTTCGTTGCCGAGGATCTGAAAGGATCGTTGCCGCTCGGTCGCGACAAAACTGGCCGCAAGGAATGGAACTTCCTGCTGGTCTCATTGGCGAACACGCCGATGATCCAGCAATGGCTTGAGCTGGTTGTCGATTTGCCGAACGAGTTGCGCGGCATTTATCTGACACCGGTTGAATCGCAGGTCTATATTCCGATGCTGAAGCGCTATATGCCGCAGCAAACACCAGCAGTGCCGTGGCAACTGCTGGTGACGCACAATAAAATCTCCGGATTCCGTCAGGCCGTACTGAAAGACGGCAAGCTGGTGTTCACCCGAGTGACGCAAGCGATCGACGATGCGGTGGCGGCGGTTATTGCTGGCAATATCGAGCAGGAAATCATCAATACGCTGGAATATCTGCGCCGACTTGGCTTCCAAGAAAACGCCTCACTGGAAATGATCGTCATTGCCGCACATGAGGTGAAGGAATCGATCGATCTTAAACGCTTCAATACCGCAGGTGCAGTGGTGTTAACTCCACTTGAGGTCGCTGAAATGATGGGGCTCGAGCAGGCGGCGCTTTCCGCCGATCGTTTCGGCGACGTGGTGATGGCCGTCTGCTTTGGACTGGCGCGCAAGCATGTGCTGAAATTCCAAACTGCCTATGCCAAGCAACTCGCCCAGTTCTACACCATCCGTCGTGGCGCTTTCGTGCTGGCGGGGATTGCCGCATTGCTCATGGGGTTTGCTGCGATGAGTGACATTGTCTCGGCGATCAGTAATCGCAGTGAGGCATCGAGCGTCGAGGATAAACGTAAGCCCGTGCAGGCGAAACTGGCCGGCATCAAAAGATCAATCGGCGGACTCAATATCGATGTGGCCAAAAAATCAGCGATTGTTGCCGCCTACGACGCTTACATCACAGATGCGCCCGAGCCGACGACATTCGTTGCCGATCTCGCGCCACTGCTTACGCCGGAAATGCGGATTACCAGCCTCATCTGGGCGCCGAATGATAAGAAACCCGACGACAAGAATAGCGGCAGTGGCATTGCTAAATCACCGCTGATGATCACGGTCGAGATGGAATTCACCGCGCCGTTTGAGGATATCGAAGCCCTGTCGAAAGCGGTGGAGGCAAGCGTCGCCATGCTGAAAGACAAGATGCCGGGATATGAGATTGCGACAGGTGCGTTCCCGTGGCTGGAAAGCGGCGGTGATCAGGGGCTTGAAATTTCCTTCGATAAAAAAGAAGAAGGCCTGCGCGAAGGCATGAACAAAATCGAGATTTATTTCTGGCCAAAGCCGGATATGAAAAAAACGCCGATACCTAAACTTCCGCCGCAGGCGGCGCCGGAAGGTAGGCTATGAACAAGTTGAATCAACTGCGACGTAGGTTGGTGCGCGATGTAGGGGTGGCGCTGGGTATAGCCGCGGGGTTCGCCCTATTCATGCTGCTCACCGATACGCTGGCTGACGGTGCGCTGGAAAAGAAAACCGCTGCCGCTGCCGCGCTGTCGCAAGATCAGTCGCAATTGACCAACCTCAACAAGCAGTTTGATAAATCGGGTGAAGCAGAAAAACGTTTCGTAGGGATTGCTGCCGCACATCTCAATCAGGAATACGCCGCCGATAGCGATGCGATGAAAAACCTTCTGCGCGAGTACAAGGATCATTATCGCCTTGCCGATAATTTTAAACTCAACCTTGCGCTTGAGAAGAATCCCGGCAGGCCGGAATTCATCGGACTCAATTACGACATCACCATCCGTGAACCCATGCGTATTGAGTTTGAAGCGATGTCCGACACGCACGTATTCTCTTTCATCCAGCGACTTGTGAGCGGTTCACCTGGTCTGGTGCGCATCACCCGGCTCGAGATGAAACGCACCGGAGATCTGGATGCCGGTTCACTCAATAAAATGAATGGCGGAGAGATGCTTTCGCTGGTCACCGCGTCGGTGGAATTCAGCTGGATCGGTGTCGCACCGAAGAAGGCAGGCGGCTCGGCATCAAACGCCAAACCTGCTGAGGGAGGTGGCCAGTAATGCGTCGGCTCCCAACAGTATGTGCGGCAATGCTTCTGGCAAGCGCCGCTCATGGCGCGCCATCCACGCCGCAACTCCCGCCGGAGACACCTGTTGTTGCGCCGGCAGTGACTTTGCCGCAAGCGACTGTCGTGACGCTGCCTACACCGCAAGCTGAGAAAGCGATTGAGGAACCTTCACCAGTCAAAGCTGCGGCGAAGCCGACGGTAGCAGCAAGCGATGGGCCGCCGTTAACACCCGATGTGGCGGGCGAGGAAGTGAAGGAGGAAGATGACGCTAACAAATTGACCGGATTCTCCTTCGGCGATGTACCATTTTCGCTGATGTATTCATCTGAGCAAATCGAGGCGATGCGCAATGTGCTCTCGAGCGTGGAGGGGCAGGCGGATACTCCAAAAACCGCAAAGACAGATGAAAAGCAGCCGCTGGTGCCGTTCCTCAACAAGGTCAAAAATATCCAGGAACCCAAACCTTACCCTTCGTTTTATCTGGCCAGTGTGGTCTATCGTAACGGCAGCGACTGGACCGTGTGGTTGTCGGGTAAGCGTATCACACCGAAAACCAACGAGGGCGAGCTGGTCGTTGCAGCGATCTCGCCGGATATTGTGAAGTTTGAATGGCGGCCGGATTACATGTCAGCACTTATCCAGCGCCAGCAGCAGGGCCGATTCACGGAAGTAACCAAGGTAAAAAATCGCCTGACCGCTGCCGCCGACACAGTGGTGATGAATGCGCTGGAAGGGTTTGTATCTTTCACGCTGCGGGCTAACCAATCTTTTTCTGTCGCTTATATGAGCACGTTCGAAGGGAAAATGCCACCCGCTGATCCGCCATCGTTCGACGCGAAAGCCGCTCCCGCCGAGCCGCGCAAGATGGATGATGAGGCAAAACAATTGCTGAATGATCTGGTTGGTGAGGGGGTGGCGTTGCCGCCGGATGGAAGTGCGCCGCCTACGGAAACGACGCCGGCAATACCGATCGATCCGAACGCGCTGAAGGCACTGCAGAGTATGATCAAAAGCCGTATGGCACCGGGAGAGGCGCAACCGGCGGCGGCGGCCACCGAAGCCAGTGGAAAAACGAAACCATGACACCGCTTTCCATTCGCAACATCAGCAAGTCGTATGGCGCGCATCGCGTACTCGATGGGATTTCATTCGACTTGCGTGAAGGTGAAATCTTTGGGCTGGTGGGGTTAAACGGTGCGGGCAAAACCACGCTGATCAAAATCATGCTCGACCTTGCTGCTGCGGATTCCGGCGCCATCGAAATTTTTGGCGAACCATCGACCTCCGTTAAAGCGCGCGAAAAACTTTCCTACCTGCCGGAAAAATTCACGCCATCGCGCTATCTCAAGGGTGCGGAGCATTTATCGCTGGCGCTCTCCTACTATCAAAAGAAACTCGATAAGGATGCGGCGCGTGTCCTCGCTGTCGATCTCGACCTTGATCCGGACGTGTTATTCCGCAAGGTCGGCTCCTACTCCAAAGGCATGGGGCAAAAACTGGGACTGATGGGCGCCTTCATGATCGATCAGCCACTGATGATCCTCGATGAGCCGATGAGTGGCCTCGACCCGCGCGCGCGCATCAAGCTCAAGGACGCTATGCTGGGCGAGAAACGCGCGGGAAAAACGCTGTTCTTCAGTTCGCATATTCTGTCGGATATCGATGAAATCTGCGACCGTATTGGCATTATCCATGATAGCAAACTGGTGTATCTCGGCCCCGCCGCCGAGTTCAAACCTACCTTCGGTGAAGCCACGCTCGAGCGTGCGTTTTTAAAGGCCATTGGCGGAGAAAATTCACCTCTCCCATCGGGAGAGGTCAAAATCGCATAGCGATTTTGGGTGAGGGTAAGTGGTGAGGCTGTAAGCCCTCACCCGGCTCGCCAGGGCTCGCCGACCTCTCCCGATGGGAGAGGTAAGATTAAAAATCCGCCGAGCCGCGATTTTGGCGCAACAGCATATCCTGAGCGATAACTTTTTCGGCGCCTTTGAGGCTGTTCATCTGCATACGCAGGTTCGACGGGTTGTCGGATTCGGCGATCATGATTTCTTCACTGATGATGTGTTTGGCGTAAAGCTCGAACAGGCACTGGTCGAATGTCTGCATGCCTTCGCTTTTACCTTTTTCGATCATCTCGCGGATCTGGCGAATTTTGCCTTCCTCGATCAGTTGGCGGATGAGTCCGTTATTTAGCATCACCTCGACTGCCAGCGTCCGTGTGTCTTTGACGTTGGTCACCAATCGCTGCGAGAGCACCGCGCGCAGGTTGAGGGCGAGGTTCATCAGCACCTGCGTATGGCGTTCCTCAGGGAAAAAGTTGAGCACGCGCTCAATGGCCTGGCTGGAATTATTGGCGTGCAGTGTGGCGATGCAAAGGTGACCGGTCTCGGCGAAGTAAATGGCCTGCTCCATGACCTCGCGATCGCGGATTTCGCCGATGACGACCATGTCCGGCCGCTGGCGCAGCGCGTTTTTTAGGGCGATTTCGAACGAGTAGGTGTCGAGCCCCACATCGCGCTGGGTGATGATGCAATGGTTGTGCTGGTGAACGAATTCGATCGGGTCCTCGACTGTAATAATATGTCCGCTGCCATAGATGTTGCGATGGCCAACCATTGCCGCGAGTGATGTGGTTTTGCCTGAGCCGGTGGGTCCGCAGAGAAGAATCAGCCCGCGCTTGAGTAGCGACAGGTCGCCGTAGAGCTTGGGTAGGGTGAGGTCCTCGATTTTAGGGATGTTCATCTCGATGCGGCGGATGACAATTCCATCATGGCTCTGTTGGCGGAATACGTTGACACGAAAGCGTGCTTCATCGCGCCACATAAAGGCAGTGTTGAGCTCGAGCCTGCCGACGTAATCGTCGTGCTCTCCCTCAGAGAGGAGCTGAGAAAGATAACGTGTGAGGTCTTCATCAGTAAGCGTTTTGCCCAGCGGCACAATATGATCGCCGATGCGTAATCCCGCCGGTGCGCCGAAGGTAAGGTAAAGGTCGGCCGCCTTGCGCGCTACCACTTCAGTCAATAACTGGTCGATATGCTCCATTAAAACGAATCCGCGGCGGCGAATTTCCGCAGGCCGCCTTTGCCGCTTTTGTTGCCATCTTTTTCTTCATTCTCGTCGGGTTGCGAGCCGGTGATCAGCGCCTCGCGCAGCGTGTCGGCGGAGATGAGGCCGTTTTCATAGAGCCGGTTGAAGGCATCGCGCATGGTGGACATGCCTTGTTTGGCGCCCATCTGGATCATCGAGGTGATTTGCGGTACTTTCGCCTCGCGGATCAGGTTGCGGATGGCGGGTGTGCCGAGCAGAATCTCGTGCGCGGCGACGCGGCCTGCGCCGTTCGCGCGTTTGAGCAGCGATTGGGTGATGACCGCCTCAAGCGACACCGAAAGCATCGCGCGCACCATCTCCTTATCGTCGGCGGAGAAGACGTCGATGATACGGTCGATGGTTTTGGCCGCTGAACTCGTATGCAGTGTGCCCATCACCAGGTGGCCGGTTTCGGCGGCGGTCATGGCGAGCTGCATGGTCTCTAAATCGCGCATCTCGCCGACGAGGATGACGTCGGGGTCTTCACGTAGAGCGCTATTCAAGGCCTTGGCGAAACTCTTGGTCGAGCCACCGACCTCGCGCTGGTTGACCAGCGATTTTTTCGATTTATGCACGAACTCCACCGGGTCCTCGACGGTGAGGATGTGGCGACTCATGTTGGTGTTGATGTAATCGACCATGGCGGCGAGCGTCGTTGATTTGCCCGAGCCGGTGGGACCGGTGACCAGCACGAGGCCCTTGTGCAAATGGCACAGACGTTTGAGTACTTCCGGCGCGCCGAGCGTATCGAGCGAAAGTATTTTGGTGGGGATGGTACGGAATACCGCGCTCGGCCCGTGGATGGTGTTGTAGACGTTGACGCGGAAGCGCATTTCCTCGTTGAAGGAGAGGGAGAAGTCGAGCTCGAGCTCGCGCTCATAGTCGGAGCGCTGCTGCTCGGTCATCACCGAATAGAGCATGGTCTTGATCGTGGTGGCCTCTAAGGGCGGCATGTTGAGCGGCGTGATGTCGCCATGCACCCGCATGATCGGCGGATTTCTTGTCGATAGGTGCAAGTCGGACGCGTTGTTCTTATGCGTCGCGATCAATAGGTCGGTTATTTCCATCACTGTCTCCTGTGCGCGTCGTTTCGTGGTCTGTTTTTTTATCGCGTCATTTTTACTGTGGCCCAGTCATTCCACCTATTCCGTCATTCCCGAGCTAGCTTCGCCCAAACGCGCTTGCGTTTGGTTGCGAAGCTTCATCGGGAATCCATCTTTCTTTTTTTAAGAAGAAGGTAGATTCCAGCTTGCGCTGGAATGACGTCCTCTTTTTATTTTACCCTCCCACCATACACCAGTTTCAGTAAAAACTTCGTTAAGATGCGGGCGATTAACCCATTGAATCTCGCGGCAGTGTTGGAATAGTTGCCAATAAAGCGTCCGAATGGCTGATTTCCTAGGTTTTTAATGACTCAGCTCGACCCGGCGCATTGTTACAGTCTCGTGAAGTTTTCAAAAATCGCGGTTTTGTTAATGATTTATTAACTTGGGGGGGGGTAGAATGCAAACTGTACGCCGTCGCATGATGCGGTGGGTGACAGTCGAACAAACAGCGAAGGAGAAACAGCATATGACGAGGAATTTTCCGAAAGAGATACAGGAAGCAATTCTTAAAGCAGCAATGGACGATCCTGCCATGCGCGAGGAGATACGTAAAAGCATTAATACTGCTCTCAAGGAAGGCAGTCTGTCGACGAATGATAAGTACGAGATACTGGTGTGGGCCGATCGTAATGGCCAGAAGGATATAGTTGACGTGTTGAAGGGTGATCCTGCCATCATAGCGTATCGTAAGCTCTTGGCGCTGATGGAGGCTTCGAGGTCTGGAAATACGAAATTGGTGAAAGAGTTGATTGCGGCGGGAGCCGATGTGAATGCGGCCAACAAGGATGGCGAAACCGCGCTGATGGAGGCTTCATCATTTGGACATACGGAATCGGTGCAAGCGTTGATTGCGGCGGGAGCCGATGTGAATGTGGCCAACAAGGATGGCGAAACCGCGCTGATGGAGGCTTCATCATTTGAACATACGGAATCGGTGAAATTGCTGATTGCGGCGGGAGCCGATGTGAATGTGGCCGACAAGGATGGCTGCACCGCGCTGATTGCGGCTTCATGGGATGATGGAAATGCGGAATTGATAAAAGCGCTGATTGCGGCGGGAGCCGATGTGAATGTGGCCGACAAGGGTGGTGTGACCGCGCTGATGGTGGCTTCATTGTCAAATGTGGAATCGGTGAAATTGCTGATTGCGGCGGGAGCCGATGTGAATGTGGCCGACAAGGGTGGCAAAACCGCGCTGATGAGGGTTCCGGCGTATGGAAATGCGGAACCGGCGAAAGCGCTGATTGCGGCGGGAGCCAATGTGAATGTGGTCGACGAGAGTGGCTGGACCCCGCTGAGGCGACTTGTGTACGGAAATCCGGAATCGGTGAAATTGCTGATTGCGGCGGGAGCCATGGTGGGCGATAAAGAACTGGCAGATGCCAAGGAGCACGGCACTAAAGAAATCATTGATCTGCTAGAAGAAGCAGCGCGGAAACAGGCCAAAGGCAAATCCGCTTCTATTGCCTACGATGGCGATTTTAAAGCGTCGGAAGCTCCGCTCGCCATCCCTGCCAAAAAAGGCTCCGACGAGGGTCGATTCGCTTAGGGGATAGCAATCCGCAACCCAAAACGGCGCCCGTCAAAAGGCGCCGTTTTTATTGAGGTGCGCGCCACTCGCTCGGTCGTCACCCCGGCCTTGAGCCGGGGTCCATCTTCTTCTTAAAACGACGGAATTAAAGTGTACTCAGTAGTTTTAAGAAGAAGATGGATGCCGGGTCGAGCCCGGCATGACGCGGAGGCGAGAGCGCCGATAAAATCACCCGCCCGAGCTTTTATGTGATTGGCCTGCCGGTGGTGTATTTGTGCAGGACACTTGAGATCAGTGTCTGGTAGGGCAGGCCCTCTTCGGCGGCGCGGCGTTTGATGGCGGCAAGATCGCTCGACGATAGGCGAATGGTAATCCGCGCATCCTTGCGCTTATTGCGCATGTAGGCGGCGGCCATTTGCTTGGCTTCTTTTATTAAAGCATCGGCATTTTTCGCACGCCTTAACTCACCGCGACCGATGGCATCTTCAATTTCCTGTTCATACGCATCGAGTTTTACTTTTTCTGGATCAAATTTTTTCATGGTTTATTGCTCCCTTATGTAATGTTTATTGACTTTACGACTTGGATAGGCGGTTTTCAAAAAAATCTCATTTCCTCGGTGGACATGCGGTACAACCCACATATAGCCATCCATCTCAAGTAGGTACATTTTCTGCCCGGGATATTTTTGCGGATTCGGATGATCCGTCGCATCAATACCTTCTGCTTCAATGACAGCGATAATCGTTTCAAACCCGATGCCGCGCTCCTTACGCAGTTGGTTGTCCTTTCTTTCGAGAATTTGAACTGGCGTGGCCTCAGCATCTATTTTCATGATATGTCATTGTATGTACAATGTCAATACTTTGTGCGCAAAAAACTTTGCGCCGAGAAATCACCCACCCGGACTTCGTGCAGGCACTGACGCGCTGCTGATGAAATTCAGTCGCTTCTGCATGGATTCGGTGGAGGCGGGGACTTTTTCACCGCGCAACCCCGCGGCAATCAATAGCTTATACAGCGCCCCGGCGTCGGCATAGCGGTGTTGGCGGTCGAGCATGACGGCAAGGTTGTATTTGTAGGTGAGGTTATCCGGCGCAAGCTCGATGGCGCGCAGCATTTTTTCATGTGCCTTGTCGGCATAGCCCAATTTGTCCATCACGATGGCGATTTGCGCCGGGATGGGGCTGAAATCCGGGTTGCGATCCTCCAGCCGTTCAAGTTCGGGCAATGCATCCTCCGGCGATTCGTCTGCCACCAGCACGAGGAAGTTGTTGAGCCCCTCGCGATGATTCGGATTCAGCTTGAGTAGCATGCCGTAAAGCGGCCGCGCCTTGTCGATATTGCCCAAGCGGTGATAGGTGGCGGCGAGGCCGAACAGCGCGTCCTGATTCTTCGGCTCGGTGCTTAGAATATCTTTGTAAATGATGATGGCTTGCTCGGTTTCCCCACCCATGAGTGAAGTGTAGGCACGGTTGAGCTCGTAATTGGCGTCGAGTCCCGGACGGCGGACTTTGATGCTCAATCCGACCGCCTCGAATTTTTCCTCCCGCTCGCCGGAGCCTAGAATCGCCTCGATTTGCGGGGTGACGCGGTCGAGCGTAATCTCGCCACCTTTTCTGGGCTTTTGCGTATCCACCTTCGAGGGGATGGTGCTGAGTATCGCGCGCGTCTGCTCGGAAAGCTTGGATGCGGGCGGCGTTTCCGGCGTTTTCGCTGCGGCAATTTGGGGTTTCTCGATGGGTGCGGTGGGTGATGCCGGAACGATGGCAGGCGCAGCGACAGGTGAAGCAGGTGTTTCCACCACCGCAGGTGCAGGTGGCGGCACCGCTTGCTTGATTGGCTGTGGTGCCGGTTGTGCTATCAGCGGCGCGGGCGCGATGAAGCCGGTAGGTGTCGGTGCAATGGCAACGGTGGGTATCGGTATCTCTGGTGCGGGGACGTAGCTCGGCATCGGGATGGGTTCGACGATGACTGGTTTTGATTCAGTGGCGGTTTTTTGTTCCGCCATGACGGCATCGGCGCGGGCGGCGACGGCGGGTGATACGGGCGGCAACTGCTCGGCCATTGAAGGTACGGTAACTATGGGCGGCACCGGTGGCGTCGGCGGTGTGGGTACGGTGATCGCGACAGGTGGGGTGGGTTCTTCTGTAACCACTGGCTCGAGCGGTGCTGCCGCTGAAGTGCGGTCCGGATAGAGCGGCTTGGACGGCATCTTGATCGTCGTAATCGGCGGTAAGTAGCCGGGTTCGCCGCTGCTGGGGGCAATGCGGTTCAACTGCGTTGCTTTCTGCGGTGTATAAAGCGGGCGAATGGTCTGGCCGAGTGGTTTTGCTCCGGTCAGGATGCTGGTATCGGGCAGGGCGGTTTTGGTGGATTTTTGAGGATCAGACTGGGTTACGCCATCATCGGGATCGAAGGAATGGGCTGAAAATGAGAACAACAGCGAGGTGGCGCTTAGTAACGCAGTGGTTGAACGTAACACATGAGAGCGAAAACGGGCCATTTCCATGAAACTTGTTTAGGCTAAAATTAACTACATATAGGGGTAAAAGTAAACACCACATCCCACTATTGGTAGGGGCTGGGGATAAGTGGATGACCCCAGAATTGCCGCGCCGGGCCGCGCCGGGGACACAATAAACCATTGTGTTCCCTACGCCAAACCCTCTGTGTGGCATAGTCCTTGCTCTAGCTTACCCATGATTCCAATCATGCGCACACCACTTCTATGCCTATCGCTGTTGCTGGTTTTTTCGCCGATGGCATGGGCGGATTCGTCGGCGCCGGCGCCCAAACGCTTCATGCCGCTCGACGCGGTGCGGGCGGGCAAGGCGGCCATCCGCACGGGGGATACGGTGGCGGTATTGCAGGCGAACGGCGATTTACACGCGTTGCCGAGCGGATTCATGCCGCTCAATCGGGCCATGCTGGCGCCGGTTCCGCGGCAATCGGCAATTAATCTCGGCGCGGCGGGCTCGGTGCATATGGTGGAGAAACCGAAAGAAAAAGCGGTTATTCTCGAGGAATCCAGCGAGGAAGACTCCGACGAAACCTCCATGCATATACTCAGCAACACGGAACGCGAAGTGGCCAGTGTCCCCGTATTCCGCGACGTGGTGCGCCATATCAACCGCGCGGCGCGCCATGCATGGCCGTTGCCCAGGCAGGCCGAGCAGCGTTTTTCCTCCGCCTTTGGCATGCGCCGCGATCCATTCACCCAGCAAACACAATTCCATGAAGGTATCGATATTGCCACTGCCACGGGCACTGCTGTGCTCGCTTCGGCGGATGGGATCGTGAGCGCCGTCGCGCGTGGCCAGCAATTCGGCAAATATGTGCGCGTGAAGCATCGCGACGGTTCACTCACCACCTATGGGCATTTAAGCGCGCAATCGGTGCATGAAGGCCAGCGCGTGATGCAGGGGCAGAAACTCGGCGAGGTGGGTTCGACCGGCCGCTCCACCGCCGCCCATTTGCATTTTCAACTTGACCAACGCGGTAAACCCGTCAACCCGCTCGCCGCCCTCACCCCACCGTGGAAAGCGCGGATGGGGTTGGCTGACAGCCACCAGCGCATCGTCCAGTGACATTTCTCTCGTGTCTGATATGACAGGCGCATGGTTTCCTACCGTGCATTACGCCCTGCCGTATTCCTGTTGCCGCCGGAGGTGGCGCATCGTGCGGCGATTCGCGCGATGCAGGCGAGTGTGGTGTGCGATATGTTCACGCATCCGTCGCTTGTTACGGAAATCGCCGGATTAACATTGCCCAATCCTGTTGGGCTTGCTGCTGGATTTGACAAAAACGCTGAAGCCTATGGCGGTGCGCTCAAGGCCGGATTTGGATTTGTTGAAGTGGGGACGATCACGCCACGCGCGCAGCCGGGCAACCCGCAACCGCGCGTGTTTCGTCTCATCGAGCATGAAGCGCTGATCAATCGCCTTGGTTTCAATAACGAAGGTGCGGAGGCTGCGGCGAAACGCCTGCGCCTGCATCAGGGCGGCATCGTTGGCGGCAATATCGGAAAGAATAAAGATTCGGTCGATGCCGTTGCTGATTATGTGAGTGGGATGCGGATTGTGTATCCGTTCGTTGATTACATAACGGCCAATATTTCATCGCCGAACACGCCGGGCCTGCGCGATTTGCAGGCGACCCAGGAATTATCAACGCTGGTCAAAGCGCTGCATGCATTGCGCGAGGCACTGATTGCGGGTGGCGCTGTACGCAAACCTATATTCATCAAAATTGCTCCGGATAATGACGAAGCCGCGCTCGTTTCCATCGCTGCAGTGGCCTTGGCGGAAAAAGTCGATGGGCTGATTGTATCGAACACCACCGTCGACCGTGAAGATGTGCTCACCTCGCGCTATGCGGGCGAAGCGGGCGGGTTAAGCGGCAAGCCGCTGTTTGAAAAATCCACCCACGCGCTGCACCGTATGTTTGTGCTCACGCAGGGCAACGTGCCACTCATCGGCGTTGGTGGAATTTCGTCGGCGCATGACGCCTA
>JANNSK010000074.1:0-10420 GCA_031402515.1 Alphaproteobacteria bacterium
ATGCCGCTTCGCCTGGTTCCAGAAATTCTCGATGCCATTAATGTGATTCTTGCCGGTTGCAAACAGCTTTGAATGGTTGATGCGCCGATGATGAAAATCAGAAACATCCAGCGCATTATAGCTACGAAAATAATCCGTATATCCACTATGCGTTTCGCAAGTTGGTTAGCGTCGCGGGGGCGTTTTGGTTTTTTGGCCATTAATCGTCGTCCTCGTCCTTGCCAAACTTGAGGAGGGAATAAATATCTACAAGACGCCTTTCTATTCTTTCAAGCAGATAGCCCAAAACCCCGATTGCTATAATTAGTATCCAAAATTGCTCACTGGCCATTAGCGCCTCCTATACGAAGCGTATTATGGAACCGCTTGCCTAGGCGGTCAAGCATGGATGACGTGGCCTAGATTTCAAACTGAGACACTACCCTGGAATGACAAGCGTAAAAATATGTTTTCAAGCACCAATTCTGTGCTATGTGGCGCCTATGAAAATACTAGTCATCGGTTCGGGCGGGCGGGAGCACGCTATGGTGAAGGCGCTTCTGGGAAGCCCGTCAGCGAAATCCGTCGCCTGCGCACCGGGCAATGCGGGCATCGCACTCGATGCGCCATGCATCCAGCTCACCAAGCATGATGAAATCATCGTCTATTGTAAAAAAGAAAAGATCGACCTTGTCGTCATCGGACCCGAGCAACCGCTCGTCGAGGGATTGGCTGACCGTTTGCGGGCCAACAGCATCGCCACTTTCGGCCCGTCTGCCGACGGCGCGCAGCTCGAAGCCTCGAAAGACTTCACCAAAAAACTCTGCGACCGCATGCATATCCCCACCGCACGCTACGCCACCTTCGATAGCAGGGATGCCGCACTCGCCTATGTACGCAAGCATGGCGCACCCATCGTAGTCAAGGCCGACGGGCTGGCCGCCGGCAAGGGCGTCACCGTGGCAATGACACGCGATGCGGCAGAAAAAGCCATCGAGGAATGTTTCGGCGGCGCGTTTGGCGCGGCGGGAAGCCGTGTCGTGCTCGAAGAATTCTTGGAGGGCGAGGAAGCTAGTTTCTTCGCACTCTGCGACGGCAACACTGCCATTGCTTTCGCCAGCGCGCAGGACCATAAGCGCGCCTTCAACAACGATCAAGGCCCCAATACCGGCGGCATGGGCAGCTATTCTCCCGCCCCCATCATGACAGACGGCGCACATGCACGCATCATGAGCGAGATGATTGAGCCTACGGTGAAAGGTCTGCTTGCCGAGGGCATTCCCTATATCGGCGTGCTGTTCGCCGGCATCATGGTGACCAAAGACGGCCCCAAACTCATCGAATATAATTGCCGTTTCGGCGACCCGGAAACGCAGGTCATGCTGGCGCGTTTCACCGGCGATTTCGCCGCACTACTGTATAGCTGTGCAGTAGGCGCGCTCGATGCGTCGCACCAGGAATTCAGCGATAATTCGGCGATTTGCGTGGTGATGGCGGCCAAAGGTTATCCCGGCAGTTACGAAAAAAACACCGTCATCGAAGGACTCGAGGTGGCAGCAAAGCATGCCACGATTTTGCACGCGGGAACAACGCGCGACGGCGATACATGGAAGGCGTATGGCGGTCGTGTGCTGAACATTGTCGCCGCCGCGCCATCGCTTAAAGACGCGCGTGACGCGGCGTACAAAGCCATCACTTATATCCGTTGGCCTCAGGGTTTTTGTCGGGGCGATATCGGGTGGCGGGCACTAGAAAAGTGACAGGTTGCAGGTAACAAGTGACAAAGAATTACCTGCCACCTGTCACTTGCCACCTGCCGCACTATACTTCTCAATCATCCTCGACTGACTTAATGCAAACGCCACAGTCAGCGTGAACATGCCGAAGACTTTGAAGTTCACCCAGAACTCGGTGGGGAAATTGCGCCAGATGCTTTCATTAAGCGCGGCCAGGAACAAAAAGAAAAACCCCCAGCGACGCGAGAGCAGCATCCAGCCTTCGTCCGTCAGGTGAAACGCCATGCCGAGCAAATGGCGCAGCAGCCCGCGACGGAATCCATAGACGCCAATAAGCAACGTCAGTGCAAAACCCATATTGACCAGCGTCGGTTTGATTTTGATGAAGCGCTCGTCATCGAGCAAAATAGTAAGTCCGCCGAGCGCGGCGACCAGCACGCCCGAGATAAGCGGTGCCATGGCGATTTTACGTTCGACACCATAGGTAATTGCAAGACTGGCGATAGTAGCCACGACTAAAAGTCCCGTCGCCGCCATCAGGCCAAACAATTTATAGCCGATGAAAAACACGGCAAGCGGCGCGAAATCGAGTGCCAGCTTGAGTCCGGCAGGCAAAGAACGTTGTGGCGAGTTAACCATGTATTAACCTTTTGGCGTTATAACGGGGGACTCTGACGTAAAAACCATTGACGCGCAACCCGTTGTGACATTTGATGCTTCCGCATAGAAGGAGATTCCCATGGCTGGCGCCAAAGAAAACATTACCAAAGTCCTCATCGTTGAGGACGAAGTCGCGATTGTCACACTGCTTCGCTACAACCTCGAGAAAGAAGGCTTCATCGTCGTCTCCACCGGCGACGGCGAAGAAGCCGTGCAATTGGTGCGCGAACATCGCCCCGATATTATCGTACTCGACTGGATGCTCCCCGGCATGACCGGCATCGAAGTCTGCAAACATATCCGCGCGGATGACACGCTGAAGGCGACTCCCGTCATCATGCTCTCCGCCCGCGGCGAAGAGGGCGACCGTATCCGCGGCCTCGACTCAGGCGCCGACGATTACATGGTAAAACCCTTCAGCCCACCGGAACTCATCGCGCGCATCAAGGCGGTGTTCCGCCGTTTGCGCCCCAGCCTTTCCGGGAAAACCATGGAATTCGCCGGGATCATGATGGATTTGACCGCGCATAAAGTTACCCGCGACGGCAAAGATGTCCATCTTTCGCCCACCGAATTCAGCTTACTGCGCCACCTGATGGAACATCCGGGCCGCGTGTTCGCCCGCGAGCAATTGCTCGATTCCGTCTGGGGCCATGACATTTACGTCGAAGTCCGCACGGTGGACGTGCATGTCCGCCGCCTGCGCAAGGCCCTCAATTATGATGGAAAACAGTACGACCTCGTCCGCACGGTCCGTTCCGCTGGCTATGCACTCGAGGAGAATCCCGACGGCGCCAACTACAAGAACGAAGACGGTGACGCGGCGGAATAGCTCTCGTCATTGCGAGACTTCAACTCATCCAAAAATAAACGTCGAAAAGCGTCCCGAGCTTGTCATGCCGCACTTGTTGCGGCATCTGCGAAGCCCCCGCAACGCGTGCGGAGTGACAAGTCCATGCCGGATTGTGCACACCACGAGATCTTCCGCAATAACGACTACCCTTGCAACAATTCTTCTTTGCTTAAAGTATAATCGCTCTCCACCCAGCGCTGCTCGATGGTGCGCATTTTTTTGCCGATTTCCGGCCCTTCCGCCATATTCAAATCTTTGGCCACGATCGGGAATACCGGCACTTGCCATGTGCAAGCCAGCGTGAGTTCTTCGGTATGTTCTTGGCGCGCGCGCGCTGCGTGAAACAGAACCCGCCAGATCACCCAGTCGTGAGGTGCTGCGCGCAACCATTCCTTGATGTCTTTTGCCGTCAGCGCTGCAAACGGTGTGCAAAGGTACTGCAGCAAATCTGAGTCCGCACGGCTAAGCTTCCAACGTTCGGCAATATGTTTTGCTGCCATCTCACGCCCCTCATCCGGCAACATTACGGCAAGTCGCAACCATGGCTGCGTCGGTGTTTTTTGCGACAGCTCTTGCTGCAGCAAAAATTTGAGCGCGCCGAGCTCCCAATGCGAGCCGGTGAGATGCTCCGGCAGGTCGATCTTGTCCATCTGCTCGCAGGCATAGGCAGGCCGCGCCGCGCCCAAACATTTCTTCATTTCCTGCTGGATGCGCTCACCGGAAAGATCATCGAGCATCGCTTTATGCGCCTTGCAGGCAGCGCGCGCGTTGGGTTCGGCCTTCCAACCCAATTGGCTAAGGAAGCGGAAATAGCGCAGGATGCGCAAGCCATCCTCCCCGATACGCGCATGCGCATCGCCGATGAATCGCAAATTCTGCGCTTTCAAATCTTTTTTCCCGTCGTGGAAATCATAGATTTTTCCACCCGCATCCATATACAGCGCGTTGATGGTAAAATCGCGGCGCGCCGCGTCTTCCTCGAAACGATCCGTATATTCGACTTTGGCGTGCCTGCCATCGGTTTCGACATCGCGGCGCAATGTCGTCACCTCCATCACACGCCCAGGCATAATGACCGTCACCGTGCCATGCGCAATCCCGGTCGGCTTGGCTTTCCAGCCGTTCGCTTCGACTAACTCCATCATTTTTTCCGGTGGGGTGGTGCTGGCAAGATCGACATCTCCGCCTTTAATACCAAGCAGATGGTCGCGCACGCAGCCACCAACCGCCCGCGCCTCGCCACCGGCATGGCGCACTGCGGTAAAAAATTGCTGTAGCAAGTCGTCGCTCAGCCAGTCGGGAATGGATTTATTTTTTGGTGACATATTCGTTCAACGTTTTCTGTATCTCGGCCAGTTTGGCCGGGTGGGTGACCTTAAGCCCGTAGGCATCCTTGACATAAAACACATCGATCGCCTTTTGGCCATAGGTGGCGATATGCGCCGTCATCACGGTGAGCTGGCAGGCATCGAGTGCGCCCAAAATATCATAGAGCAGACCGAGCCTGTCCTTGGCATTGACCTCAATGACCGAGCTTTGCGCGCTCACCTGATTATCAACGAATACTGCAGGATGGATAGCGACTTCCCGCCCACGCGGCAACAACCTGCGCCGCGGCAATTCGCCTCCAAAATCGAGCTTTCCCGCCATCCCTTCTTTCAAAAGCTTGGGTAGGGTTTTCAATCGCTCTTCTTCGTTAAACGCATTGCCGTTTACGTCTTGAATGCCAATCGAGGCAACCGCGATGCCGTCCTCCATCACCATAATCCGCGCCGAAACAATGCTAGCGCCGATCCATGCCATGACACCGGCAAGCACGCGGAATAATTGCGGCTGGTATTCAATGCAGCAGGTGAGTTCGGTGACGGCACGGAATGTATCATGACGCACGAGGATGGCGGGTTTCTCCGGCGCCAGCCTCCACGCCGTCAATACTTCCCCGACCTCTGGCGGCTGCTCGCTTTTTTGTGCCGTATCGCCAACACCCATCGCCGCCATCGCCCGCGTGAAGAGATCGCGCATCAACGCACCCTTCCAGCCATTCCAGATGGTAGGACCTACCGCTTTGATATCGGCAACTGTGACCAACAGCAGAAGCCGCAACCGCTCCGGCGACTGCACACGCGCCACGAAATCACCGATAGTTTTGGGGTCATCCAGATCGCGCTTGAAGGCCGTTTCGCTGAGCACGAGGTGATGGGCGACCAACCATGCGGCAAGCTCGCCCTGGGCTTTACTTAACCCTAAACGCTTGGCGACGCGTTTGGTGATATCTTCGCCCTTTCCCGCATGCCCACCGCCCATACCCTTGGCAATATCGTGGCAGAGCATGGCGAGGTAAAGCGGCGCACGGTCGCTGATTTCTTTGGCCACCCGGGTTGAAAGCGGAAACTGCTCGGCCCATAAACCCGCCTCAATCGCCGCCAGATTGCCCACCGCCACCAGCGTATGCTCGTCGACAGTGAACGTATGATAACCATCATACTGCATCTGGCCGCTTATGCCGACAAATTCGGGGATGAGCGCGGCGAGCACATCCATTTCGTTCATGCGTTTGAGGATAATCTCCGGCGATTTTTCCGAAAGAAGAATGGAGAGAAACAGCGCATTCGCCTCATTATTCTCCGGTAGTTTCTTACCGTGCTTGGGCAAAGCGCGCGTCAGTTTGAGGTGCGCCTGCGGATGAATATCAAGACCGCGCTGAAGGGTGACATCAAACAGTCCGATCATCTGCTGCGGCTGCTTGGCAAGATTCGCCCGCGGCGAAAAATTGAGCCTGCCATTATCGAGCATGAGATATTCCGGCAAGCCGTGGCTTAAGGCTTCCGGTACCAAGAGCGACGAAGCGCCGCGCAGATTTTCCTCCTCGAGCTGGGCGCAAAAGACGCGGGTTAGCGAACCAACATGGCGGGTGAAGGAAAAATAACGCTGCATGAATTGCTCGGCGCGCGCTTCGTTGCTGACGCCGGTAAATTTCAGTCGCGCCGCGATTTCATTTTGCAGGTCGAAGGTCAATCGCTCATCAGCGCGACCGCGCAAGATATGCACAAAGGCGCGCACTGTGGAGAAAAAGAGATAGGCCTCGCGGTAATGGGTGCGCTCGTCATCCGTCAGTAATTCGGGCCGCACTAAATCGGCAGCTTTGCTGACGCTGTAGCAATACCGCGCAAGCCAGGTGAGGGTTTGCAGGTCGCGTAGCCCACCCTTGCCGTCCTTAATATGCGGCTCAAGCAGGAAGCGCGAATCGCCCCATTTTTCGTGACGCTTGTCACGCTCGATCAACTTGGCATCGATGAAGGCGCGTTTGTTGCTGCCAAACACGTTGCGTTTGAGCGCCTGCTTGAGCGCCACATAATGCCTGCGGTCGCCCGCGACATGGCGCATGTCCATCAGCGCGGTAGCGATGGTGTGATCGGCACCCGCTGCGGCAATAGTCGCTTTCAAGCCACGCACCGCGTGTGATACTGGGATATTGAGATCCCACAATTGCTGCAAAAGCACGATAACCGCTTCGCTGGCAGAAGCGTCACCATCTTCTGGCACGAGGACCAGTACATCGATATCGGAATAGGGAAATAATTCACGCCTGCCATAACCACCCACCGCAAGCAGCGTGATATCCTTGCCCGCCGCCGCCTTGAGCAGTCTATCGGTAGCATCCGTAAGCGCATGCCAGAGCGGTTGGATGCGCGCCGATTGGGCAAACGCCGCCACGGCTGTCTCGCGGACGGCAACATACTCCGCCATGCCTTTAGCGACGCGACGTTTTCCCGAGACACTCGTTTGTTGCACATGGGCCATAGCCGTAGTCATAGCCTCTCGCACGGCCCCCCTCCAATCTTTTTAGGCAAAAATTGCCCCTCCCAAAGGAGGCAGAAGCGCTAAAAATCCAGCCACACCAGAATTTTCTCCTTGTATCGACGGATTTTTGCTATAACTCAGCCACCATGCATTCCGGGAACCTCTATGGCGGGTGAGCAGCCCCAGTCTACGCTACTGTCGAAAGCGCTCGCCTCAATGCGGCGGGCGTTCTGGTTCGTCTTTTTCTTTTCCTTTGCGGTCAATGTCTTATCGCTGTTGATGCCCATCTATTCGATGCAGGTATTCGACCGCGTTTTTACCACCAAAAGCTACAACACCCTGATCGGCCTCACCGCCGTGGTCCTCGTCGGCTACGCATTCTATGGTGCGCTGTACGCCGTGCGCGCCGGCATCGTCGCCCGCGTGGTCGAGTGGCTGGAGCGCACCGTCTCGCCCGACCTCCTTACCGTGTCAATTACCCAGGCAGCACAGACGGGTGCACCCATGGCCGGCCAACACCAGCGCGACCTGATGTCGGTGAAGAACTTCATCGCCTCCGCCACGCCGACCTTGATGGACATCCCTTGGTCGCTGATTTTCGTACTTGTCATTTATATGATCAACCCCGTGCTGGGATTTATTTCGGTGATCGGGATCCTTATCATGGCCGCCACTGCCCTCATCAACGAATACGCGACCAGAAAAGCACTGATGCGCGCCACCGAGAAAAACATCGAGTCGTCGCTCAATGCCGACATGATCGGCCGCCACTCGGAGGCCATTCAAGCGATGGGCATGGGCAAAAGCGTGGTAACACGCTGGACAAAACAAAACGAGCACGGGCTGGCCCTGCAGGATACCGCGCAGCAGCGCAGCGCCATCATTCTGGGGATCAGTCGTTCGATCCGCAATCTTCTGCAGGTGGCAGTTATCGGCGTGGGAGCCATCTTAGCACTGAATAACGGCATCTCGACCGGCGGCATGATCGCTTGCTCGATATTAACCGCGCGCGCGCTGGCACCTTTTGAAAGCACCATCATGCTGTGGAAGCAGTTCGTGCAGGCACGCGACGCCTATAACCGGCTGCATTTTCTCCTCGCCCGCATCGACCCCAACCAGGGCGACACTGCACTGCCTGCACCCAAAGGCCTGCTCTCCGTCGAGAATCTGTTTTATTCGCCGGGCAAGGGCGTCAATATCCTGCGCGGCATCAGCTTCAAGCTGGAACCGGGCGAGAGTCTGGGGATCATCGGTCCGTCAGCGGCGGGCAAATCAACGCTGGCCAAGGCCATGGTCGGTATTTTCGCGCCCACCCACGGCAATGTGCGGCTCGACGGCGCCGATGTCTATCGCTGGGAGCGTGAGGATTTCGGCAAATATGTCGGCTACCTGCCACAGCAGGTCGAGCTGTTTTTAGGCTCGATCAAACAGAATATCGCGCGCATGAAGGACGAGTATGACGATCAGCATGTCATCGAATCGGCCAAGCTTGCGGGCGTACATGAACTCATCCTGCAACTACCCAACGGCTACGATACGCATTACGTCCCCGGCAATACCGTGCTCTCGCCGGGGCAGAAGCAGCGCATCGGCCTCGCTCGCGCCTTGTTCGGCAGCCCGCGTTTTGTCGTGCTCGATGAACCCAACAGCAACCTCGACGGCGAAGGTGAACGCGCGCTGATGATGGCGCTGACCCATCTCAAAGCCACCGGCGTCACCACTGTCGTCGTCGCCCACAGGCCGAGTATCCTCGCTTCGGTCGATAAAGTCCTCATGATGCGTGCTGGCCTTATTGAAGCCATGGGCGCCCGCGAAGAAGTAATGAAGCGATTCACCTCGGCAGGAAATAAACAGCTGCAAACAGCAGGAGGGGCTGTGTGAAAAAAAACCTGCCCGCAGTGCCTCCTGGATCAAAGGCGATTGTGCAGCATGGCCGCGGCACGATCGCACGATTATCAGCCGCTACGGCACTGGTCGATAAACTTGCCGACCGCATTCTCCCCTTCGACGCCGGCAATATGGGTGCGCCCGAGCAGCGCGCCAGGCCTACCATCATGGTCGGCATCGCCCTAATGTTCCTGCTCTTCGGCGTAGTGGGATTGTGGGCGGCAGTCGTGCCGCTGGCGACAGGCGCCGTCGCTCCCGGCAAAATCGTGGTCGACTCTTCGCGCAAGGAAATCCAGCATCTCGAGGGCGGGATCGTCAAGGAATTACTAGTAAAAGAAGGCGACGCAGTGAAAAACGGCCAGGTGCTGGTAAAGCTCGACAATACCTCAGCGCAAGCACGCAGTGACCTACTGCGTGGGCAGAAACTCGCCGCCGCCGCCTCCGAAGCACGACTGGTTGCCGAGCGCGACGACAAGCCCACGCTGAGCTTCCCGAATGAGTGGCTGGCGATTGAAGCGACCGACCCCAAAGTCCATGAGGCGCTTGATACCCAGCGCCGCCTGTTCAAAACCCGCAGGGAAGCGGTCGAAGGCCAAATCAGCGTGCTCAACCAGAAAATCGCTCAGAGCGCCGAGGAAGTAAACGGCCTGCGACAACAAATTTTTTCTGCCAACCGCCAAATCGCTCTGCTCGAGGAAGAAATCAGCACCGTGCAGGGGCTTCTTTCCGCCGGCAACGCTACCAAGCCACGCCTGCTTGCGCTTAAACGTCAGCAGGCCGAACTGGTAGGCCAGCGCGGCCAGTCACAGGCGATGATCAGCCGCGCCCAACAAACCATCAACGAAGCGAAAATAAGCATCATTAACGAACGCACGGAATTCTTAAACAAAGTTGTCGCCGAGTTGAAAGAAACGCAGGTGCAGCTTTCCGACCTCGAGGAGCAATCACGCGCAGCAAGCGACATTGCGCGTCGCATTGAGATCAAAGCACCGCTTGATGGCACCGTCACCGGCTTGCAGGTGCATACGATTGGTGGCGTGGTGAAACCCGGCCAGACGTTGCTGACACTGGTACCGGTCGATGACCGACTGATTGTCGAGTCGCGCGTACAGCCCATCGACATCGACGTAGTGCATGCGGGCCTGACCGCGCAGGTGCGCCTCACCGCGTTCAAGCAACGTTTCACCCGGCCGATCAGTGGCACGGTGGTTAATATCTCGGCCGATCGTTTTGAGGACCAGCGCACCGGCGAAGGCTATTTCACCGCCCGCATCGAGATCCCACAAAGCGAACTAAAGAAGTTAGGAAAACTAAAAATATCCGCTGGCATGCCCGCCGAAGCGCTGATTGTCACCGGCAAACGCACCATGCTTTCCTACCTCGTCTCGCCCATCCGTGAATCCTTCAGCCGGGCGTTCAGGGATCAATAGTTTTTTATGGCGCCTTCGGGCGCGGGGGGGGGGGGGGGCGCGAAGACGCCCCCCCAACCCCTCCCCCCCAATAA
>JANNSK010000075.1:0-15444 GCA_031402515.1 Alphaproteobacteria bacterium
TCAGCTTCGCCTGCTCCCGGCAATAGCGCACCAGCTTTTCCAGGTCGCGCGGGACCACACCACCCTTCTGCGGTTCTTCGCCGGTATTGACTTGAATAAAACAAGTGACAGGTGACAGGTGGCAGGTGGCAGGCGGTCTCACTTCACGTGTCACTTGCCACCTGTCACTTTCCACCGCAATCGCTTCCGCAATCTTTTCCCGATCAATCGTCTGGATGACATCAAATAAGGCAACCGCCTCTTTGGCCTTATTGGATTGCAGCGGTCCAATCAGGTGAAGCCTTACCTCAGGATGGGCCGCTTTAAGCACCGGCCATTTGCCCTGGGCTTCCTGAACCCGGTTTTCCCCGAAATGCCTAATACCAAGGCGGATAGCCTCTTCCAATAGGGGGGCGGACTGGCCCTTGCTGGCCCCGATAAGGGTGACAGGGGGCAGGTGGCAGGTGGCAGGCGGTTTACCTGTCACTTGCCACCTGTCACTTGCCACTCCTATCTCTTGTTGCAGGGCTGCAAACCGTGTGGCAACTGTGTCATGGGGGTGTGGCAATGTTATTTTATCCTTACTATTCAATAGTATTAGAGAAATCTTTGCTTGTGGCATCCACCCAATCCGCCTTGTGACTCTTCTGCAACAGGGGGTGGATAAACAACCCTGCATTCTATCTTTTTGGTTGCCTTGCCTTGCCTCGCCGCCCCTCATCCATAATAAATGGCGGCGTGGAACTCAAGGCGCATTTCGGTGGGCCATGGGTTCAAGGGTAGCGGTCTATACATGAATAGTATGTATGTGTTGTTACTTTCACGTGTGTTTCATTTTTAAAAGGACAGAAGCTATGAAAAAAATTCTTCTAGGTACGACCGGGCTCGTTGGTGCGGCATTGTTCGCAGCAGCAGCTTCGGCTGAGACCCCGAAAGTAACTCTCGGCGGTTTCTCCAACTTCCAGGCTGGCTGGACCAGCAACGATGCTGACGAAGTCGAGACCGATGATGATCGCTCGATGGCGTTCCGCAACGACAACGAGATCTCCATTCATGTCGATGGCAAGTCCGACGCTGGCCTTGCTTACGGTGTGGTTGTTGACCTCGAAGCCGACATCTCGGGTGACAATGACACCCAGCATGATGAAGACGACTCCGACAGCCCACTCCTTGGTAACTCCGCCCGCACCTTCACCTACCTCGAAGGTGGTTGGGGTCGCGTCGAGCTCGGCGGTAACAAGTCGGCTGCTGCCACGATGCGTGTTGACGCGTCGACGGTTGCGGTTGCTACCGGCGGTATCAACGGTGACTGGCGTCATTTCGTTCAACCCAATGGCACCACGCAAAACGCTGGTGACGAAAACTACATCACCACTTCCAAGCTGCAAATGGAGCATGGCGGCGTAGACTACACGGGTGACGAATCGACCTACAATATCACCAAAGCCACCTACTACACCCCACGTTTCTCGGGCTTCCAGGGTGGCGTAAGCTTCTCGCCGGATGTACAAAACGTCGGTCAGGTTGCTCAGCGTATCGACGATCAGGACGAAGACGGTTACGGCGAAATCTGGGAAGCGGCTCTCGGTTACGAAGGCCAATTCTCCGGTGTAAAAGTCGCCGCTTCGGCCACGGGTAACTGGGCAGATGCCGACGTTACTGGTGACGATGACATCGAAGGCTGGAACTTCGGCGCCTTGCTGGGCTGGAATGCCTTCTCGCTCGCCGGCTCGTACGGTAACTGGGGTGAGGGCGCATTCGAGGTGAGTTCCGTTAGTGGCAGCAACACCCTGATCGACGATGCTTTGGTCGATGTTGACGGTAGCTACTGGACCGTTGGTCTTGCGTATGACGCAGGTGCCGTTGGTCTGTCGGCCACCTACATCGACTCTGAGCTCGAAGAAGGTGCCGTTGAGAACGAGTTCGACAACCTCGTACTCGGTGCTGACTACAAACTGGCTCCCGGTCTGACCACCTACGCCGAAGTCGCCTTCTATGACTACGACTCGGAAGACGTGGATGATAACAACGATGGCACCACGGTGCTCATCGGAACTCAGGTTGCATACTAAATTTAGTTAGTACAACTATCCGAAAAGAGAGGGCGGTGGGCAACCACCGCCCTTTTTTGTTTTTCTTCACCCGAACGCAGGCTTGTCGGGAATTACGCGTATAACAGCCGCGTACTCCTTGCAAAACCCGCGCGTGACGCTACTGTGGCCAACCGATTCACCTTTACGCTGACCCGTATGACCCAAACCTATCGCTTTCTCCCCCTGCTGTGCCTAATGCTTGGCGTCACCGCCTGCTCGTGGCTCAGCACCGGCGACACGTCGAGCTATCCCAAAACCGACGAGGATCGCATCAAGGAACGCGTCGGCAAACTAACCGGCGAAGAAGGCCTGTCGATTGGCGGCCCTTCGGGCAAGGAAAAGGACGCGGGGAAAAATCCACTTGGGGTCAATAGCTTCCTCTGGCGGGCGACGCTCGACACGCTGGCCTTCATGCCGCTGGCTTCGGCCGATCCGTGGGGCGGCGTTATCATCACCGACTGGTACGAAGATCCGCAGGCAGCGGGCGAACGTTTCAAGGTAAATGCACTGATTCTTGACCGCCAATTGCGCACCGACTCCTTAAAAATCTCGGTATTCCGCCAGAAGAAGGATGGCAGCGGAAGCTGGCAGGAAGCGCCGGTGGATGCACAGATGGGCCGCAAGCTCGAAGATACCGTGCTTACCCGTGCCCGTCAGCTGCGCGTCGCCCAGTTGGGGTATTAGAAATGGGAACTGACGAATTGACGAATTGGAGAATTGACGAATTGTTATTTCGTCAATTCCTCATTTCGTCATTTCCTCATTTCAAATAGCCTATGTCCTCCCCTTCACTCCGCTATAACGCCCGCACCGCTGAAAAAAAATGGCAGGATGCTTGGGGTGCGGCGGGCACGTTTAAAACCCCCGAACCCAACGGCAAACCCGATTACTTCGTGCTCGAGATGTTCCCCTACCCGTCTGGCCATATCCATATGGGCCATGTCAGGAACTACACGCTGGGCGATGTCGTAGCCCGTTTCCGCCGCGCCCAAGGCTATAACGTGCTCTACCCGATGGGTTGGGACGCGTTCGGATTGCCTGCCGAGAACGCCGCCATCCAGCGCGGCGTGCACCCACGCCAATGGACGCTGGAGAATATCAGTGCCATGCGCGAGCAGCTCAAATCCATCGGCTTGAGTTACGACTGGTCGCGCGAAGTCACCACCTGCGAGCCGGAATATTACCGCCACGAGCAAAAATTCTTCCTCGAATTCCTGAAATATGGCCTCGCTTACCGCAAGGAAGCTGTCGTCAACTGGGACCCGGTCGACAACACCGTGCTCGCCAACGAGCAGGTGATCGAAGGCAAGGGCTGGCGCTCCGGCGCCCCCGTCGAGCGCCGCACACTTTCCCAATGGTTCCTCAAAATCACCGATTACGCCGAGGATTTGCTTCAAGGACTGAAGACGCTCGAACGCTGGCCGGACAAGGTCCGCCTCATGCAGGAGAAATGGATCGGCAAGTCCGAAGGGGCGGTTTTTAAGGTAAAGGTGACAGGTGACAAGTGGCAGGTGGCAGGTGAAGAAATAGAGATTTACACTACGCGTCCCGACACACTCTATGGGATGTCGTTTGTTGCTATTGCACCAGAGCATCCGCTGGCCAAAAAACTTGCCACCTGCCACCTGCCACTTGTCACTTTTATCCAAGAATGCAGCGCGCTTGGCACTTCCGAGGAGGCCATCGAGAAGGCCGAGAAAAAAGGCTTCGATACCGGCCTTAAAGCCATCAATCCTTTTACGGGGAGTGAACACCCACTCTACATCGCCAATTTCGTGCTCATGGGTTATGGCACGGGCGCGGTCTTCGGCTGCCCGGCACACGACGAACGCGATTTCGAATTCGCCACGAAATACGGGTTGAGAATTACTCAAGTGGTCAGCCCCGGCACGGATGTCGAGCTGCCTTACACGGACGACGGCAAACTGATCAACTCACCCTTGTTCGATGGGCTGGATGTCACTGCCGCCAAAGAAAAAGCCATCGCCGAACTCGAAAAACTTGGGCTAGGCCAACGCAAAATCAATTACCGCCTGCGCGATTGGGGTGTCTCCCGCCAGCGTTACTGGGGCTGCCCGATTCCCATTATCCATTGCGAATCCTGCGGCGCCGTGCCGGTACCGGAGAAAGACCTCCCCGTCACCCTGCCCGAAGATGTCACCTTCGATAAGCCCGGCAATCCGCTGGCGCGCCATCCCACATGGAAACACGTCCCCTGCCCCACCTGCAAAAAACCGGCGCAACGCGAAACCGACACGTTCGACACGTTCTTCGAATCCTCCTGGTATTTCGCCTGCTACGCCTCGGGCGGCCCATCATTCGGCATCACCAAAGAAGGCGCCAAACGCTGGCTGCCGGTCAACCAGTATATCGGCGGCATCGAGCATGCGGTGCTGCATCTTTTGTATGCCCGCTTCTTCATGCGCGCCCTGAAAACCTGCGGTATTGTCGATATCGACGAGCCATTTGCGGGCCTCATGACCCAGGGCATGATCTGCCACGCTACCTTCAAGGATGAAAAGGGTGAATGGGTGTATCCCGCCGACCTCACCAAAGACGCCGCTGGCAACTGGCAACTGGCAACTGGCAACCCAGTAACCGTCGGCCGCTCGGAGAAAATGAGCAAATCGAAGAAAAATACCGTCGACCCCACCAGCATCCTTGATGCTTACGGCACCGACACTGCCCGCCTCTTCATGCTTTCGGACTCCCCGCCTGAGCGCGACCTCGAATGGACCGAAGCCGGGATTGATGGGGCCTGGAGATATTTGAACCGGCTCTACCGGCTGGTCGCGGAATGGAAAGAGTCGAGAGGGAAGAGTCGAGAGTCGAGTGAAGGCGCGGAAGCTATTGTCTTACGCAAGCTAACCCACAAGACCATCCATGCGGTCACCAAAGATATTGAAAATTTTCATTTTAACAAAGCCGTTGCCCGTATCCGCGAACTCACAAATGCAATGGAAAAACTCGACCCTCGACTCTTCCCTCTCGACTCTGCTTATGGCGAAGCCATCAGCACCGTCATCCACCTGATCGGCCCCATGCTTCCACACTTGGCCGAAGAACTCTGGGCCGAGCTGGGCCATACGGATATGATCGCGACAAGGCCGTGGCCCAAGGCCGATGCGGCGTTGCTCGTCGATGACACGGTCACCGTCGCCGTACAGGTCAACGGCAAATTGCGCGCCACGCTGGAGCTCGCCAAAGACCTGCCGAGCAAGGAGGCCGAAGAAGCCGCCCTCAGTGAGCCCAAGGTGCAGGAAGCGATTGCCGGTAAAACCGTCAAGAAAATCGTTGTGGTACCCAACAGGATTATTAATCTGGTAGCCGCATGAGACGAGAATCGGGAATCAGGAATCAGGAATCAGGAATCGCTTTCCTGATTCCTTTCATCATCTCATCCTGTTTCTTTCTTTCCGCCTGCGGCTTCGAGCCGCTGCACGGCCAGCATTACCGCACCCAGTTTACCACCAACCTTTCCTCGGTGGCGGTGACAGTGGATCACAGCCGCCGCGGCCAATTGCTCGAATCCGAGATAAAGCGCGGCATCAACCCGGATTCCATGCAGGCGGAGAAACTCTACGCATTGAAAATCAAGCTGGCCGAGCGCGAAATTCCACTATTCATCAACCCGGACGGCACCTCAAGCCGTGGCGATATCGACCTCACCAGCCAGTATAAACTCACCCGCATCATCGACAACAAGGTGATCCAGCAAGGCACCATCAAGCGTGTCTCGAGCTACAACACATCGGAAAGCGCCGATTACGCTTCCTACGTCTCGGAGGAAGATGCCAAAACCCGCGGCATTATCGAACTCGCCGAAGCCTATAAACTCCGCCTCGCCAACCTGCTGCCGGGATTGAGCGGCCAGGCGGTCATTCCCGCCTCGGGCGAAGCACCGCAAAAACCGCCCGAGGAAATCACCCTGCCCCGCCGGATTATCCCATGAAGTTAGCCACGCGCGACATTGAAACCTTCCTGCGCGAGCCCGCAAAGGCCGCCGGAGCGCTCATCTATGGTCTCGACGGGGGTCAGGTGCGCCAACGCGTCGCAAGGCTTGCCGATGTGTGGCTAGGCACCGCCGACCCCATGGCCAAGCTCGAACTCTCATCGGAGGAAATCGAGGCCGACCCGGCCCGTTTGGCGGATGAGCTCGCCTCAATGAGCCTGATGTCGCCCAAACGCGTGGTGATTATCCGCGAGGCGGACGACAAAATCCTCCCCGCCATTCAGCAGGCGTTGGAATTGCGCGCGAAAGACAACTTCCTGATTCTCTATGCCAATGACTCCCTCTCCAAAACCAAACTGCGCGAATGGGCGGAGCGTTCGGCGTCGATGGCCGCCGTGCCTTGCTACAAGGACGAAGGGGCGGGCCTCGACACGCTCATTAGGGACACGCTGAAGGGCTATGGCCTCGGCGCCGGCCCTGAGGCCATGCGCTACCTTTCCGCGCAATTGGGCGGCGACCGCCAGATCATCCTCAACGAACTCGAAAAACTCTCGCTCTATGTGGGGGACGAGGCGGAGGAAGTCTCGCTCGATGACGCGGCGCAGGTCGTCGGCGAAAATAACGATAAGTCACTCGACGACTTATGCGCCGCCGTCGCCGGTGGTGACCTGGCCACCCTTTGCCGTTTGAGCGACCGGCTACAGGCGGAAGGCATGGTAGGCCTCATGCTGGTGCGCGCGCTGATGCGCTATTTCTCCCGCCTCGAACAGCTCTCCCTCGCCCGTTCTGCTGGCCAGAATCTCGACATGGCGATCGACGCGCTGCGCCCGCCGGTCTTCTTCAAAGCCAAGCCTGCATTGAAAGCCCACGCCACCCGCTGGAATGCTGATATGTGCGCCGAAGCCCTCGGCCGCCTGCAAATCCTCGAATTGGATTCTAAACGCTTCTCCGACCAATCCCTAAGCCGCCTCGCCCACGGTTTCATGGAAATTGCACAATTGGCCGGAGCGGTAAGACGAGCGGCATAAACCCATATCCGTCATCCTCGGGCTCGTCCCGAGGATCCATCTCAAAATGGATGCTCGCAACAAGTGCGAGCATGACGATATTTGAGTTTAGCTGGATTCCGGCTCATCCCGAAATGACGAATTAAATGGAACCCCCGAGACGGCGAAGCACCTCATCCAGCTGCGTCAGGGAGTCGTAGGAAATCACCACCTCGCCCGCCTGGGCGTTTTTGGTGTTGATGCTGACCTTGAGCCCGAGATTCTCCGAAAGCAATGCTTCGATCTGCAGCACATCCTGGTTCTTGTCGGCATTATGGCTGGTCGCGGGTTGTTTTTTCTCTTTCGCTTTGCCGGGCGCGCGACTTTTCACCAGCTCCTCCACCTGCCGCACGCTCAAGCCCCGTTCGACAATCAACCGCGCCAGCGCCTCAGGATCGGACGAGGAAAGCAGTGCGCGCGCATGGCCCATGGTGATCTTGCCCTCATCGATCAATTTCTTGATGCTCTCCCCAAGATCCAGCAGCCGCAAAAGATTCGCTACATGCGAGCGGCTTTTGCCAACCTCACGGGCCAGTTTTTCCTGCGTGTAGTTGAATTCCTTCATCAGACGCTGGTAGCCCGCGGCTTCCTCCAGCGGATTCAAATCCTCGCGCTGGATATTCTCAACCAGCGCCAGCTCCAGTGCCTGCGCATCCGACGCTTTGCGGATAATCACCGGCACGGTTTTCAACTTGGCCAGCTTGGCCGCACGCCAGCGGCGCTCGCCCGCAATAATTTCATACTGTCCGGCGGATTTCTCGCGCACAATAATTGGCTGCATGATGCCGTTTTTCTCGATGCTCTGTACGAGTTCGAGCAATTCTTCCTCGTGGAACTTGCGGCGCGGCTGGTAAGCACCGGGCACCAGTTGCTCCGGCGACAATAGGCTCAATCCTTCCGCGCGGATTTCATTCGCGCTTGCCGCCGGTTCCGAAGTCGGCGGAAGCGATTCATTCATCAAAGCCGAGAGACCTTTACCCAGTCCTTTTGCTTGCGGTTGTGCCATATGCTTGCTCCTTTTTTGTTATTAAAATTTACGCCGCGGTTTTTGCCGTGAAATTCTTTTCCCGTTGGATTAATTCGCGTGCCAGCGACAGATAGGCCTGCGAGCCGGTGCATTTCAGATCATAGACCAGCGCCGGTTTGCCGTGGCTGGGCGCTTCCGACATCCGCACATTGCGCGGGATGACGGTTTGATACACATCGCCGCCGAGGAATCCGCGTACGTCCTGCTCGATCTGCTCGGTGAGTTTGTTCCGGCGATCATACATCGTCAGCACAATCCCGTGGATGGTAATGGCCGGATTGAGCTTCGTTTGAATCAGCCGGATGGTTTTCAGCAAATGGCTCAACCCTTCAAGGGCGTAGAATTCGCATTGCAAAGGAATCAGTACCGAATGCGCCGCTGTCAGCGCGTTGATGGTGATGAGGCCGAGCGAGGGCGGGCAATCGATAATCACATAGTCCCAGCGCTGCGGCATGTTGGTCAGCGCTTCTTTCAATTGAAACTCGCGACGCTCCATGCCTACGAGTTCAATCTCAGCACCGGCGAGGTCGACCGTAGCCGAGGCCACTTCAAGCCGCGGGATGGCGGTTTTAATCGCCGCCTCAGCGAGGCTGCATGCGCCGATCAGCACATGGTAGGAGGTTTTGACACGCTGGGCCTGCGAAATGCCAAGCCCGGTCGAGGCATTGCCCTGGGGGTCGAGATCAACCACCAGCACCTCTTTGCCAATCGCCGCCAGCGCCGTCGCCATATTGACAGCGGTGGTGGTTTTGCCCACGCCACCTTTTTGATTCACCACGGCGATCATGCGAGTCATGTGCTTACCTTCGTTTTTGTTTTTAATTTCGAAATCGAAACAATCGCGGAGCTTTTATCCGTGCGGCTGGGGATGATCTGGCGGTCAAATTGCCAGTGCCCCCTCGCCTCCTCCACTTCAGTAGCGAATGTCGATCCCTTTGGGAAGAGACAAATCGCGTTTGTCCCCATTAGCGGGTAACTTAACACACAAAGCGCATCCAGGGAAGTGAGGGCGCGGGCGGTGACGATATCATAAGCGCCATCGATATGTTTTGCGTCCTTCTGAAGCACGGCGACATTTTTCAAACCGAGGCCGCGCACCGCTTCACGTAAGAAGGCCGCCTTACGTTCATCGCGTTCGACAAGTGTCACGTCAAGCGATGTCGCGATCGCGATCACGATACCGGGAAGCCCTGCCCCACTTCCCAAATCGATCAGTGTTTTTGCCTCGGCCGGAATAGCCTCGACCAGTTGATAGCAATCCCAGATATGGCGATCCCAGAGGTTTTTTTCATCGCCGACAAGATTGATTTTTGCATTCCATTTACGCAAAATCTCTGTGTATCGTTCCAGACACAGCTGTGTTTCACGTGAAACATTCACCCAGCTTGGCTTAGTCATGCCGCGACTTTCTGCTGTTTCAAAAATGTCATGATGGCAATGACAGCCGCCGGCGTCATCCCGGGAATTCGGCTCGCCGCGCCGAGCGTCGCTGGCCGTGTTTTTTTCAACTTATCGCGAATCTCATTCGACAATGAGCCAATCACATCGTAGTTGATGGCTTCCGGCAATATGAGGTTTTCTTCTTTACGGAATTGATCCATATCTGCCTGCTGGCGAATGAGATAGGTTTTATAGAGCGACTCGATTTCGATTTGCTCCCGCACATCCGAACGCCAATCGAGAAGCTCCGGCCAGATGGTGGCCACATCATCGAATCCAATCGTTGGATAGCTCAGAAGATCCATGATATCGCGTTTCACCCCGTCCTGATTGAGCACCAGCCCATACTCGGCAGCTTTATTCGGGGTCAGGGTTTGTTGAACCGCAAATCCCCTCGCCCCGTCCAGCATAGCCAGCTTTTCCTTAAACCGCGACGCGCGTTCTTCCCCTACACAGCCAATATCCATGCCCGCTTGGGTAAGCCTTAAATCAGCGTTATCCGGACGTAGCGTCAGCCGGTATTCCGAGCGCGAAGTGAACATCCGATACGGCTCTTGCGTGCCCAGCGTGACTAAATCATCGATCATCACGCCAATATAGGCTTGGGCACGGTCAATGATGAATGGCTTGCGGTCAGTGGCTGCCAGCGCGGCATTGAGCCCGGCGACGATCCCTTGTCCACCCGCTTCTTCATACCCCGTGGTACCGTTGATTTGCCCAGCGAGGTAGAGCCCGGCGATTTTCTTGGTCTCCAAAGTGGGTTTTAATTCCCGCGGGTCCACATAATCATACTCAATCGCATAGCCCGGACGGATCACCCTGGCATTCTCCAGCCCAGGAATCGTTTTAATCATCGCCAGCTGAACTTCTTCGGGCAGGGAAGTCGAGATGCCATTCGGATAGATAGTTGTGTCATTAAGTCCTTCAGGTTCAAGGAAAATCTGGTGGCGCTCACGGTCGGCAAACCGCACGACTTTATCCTCGATCGAGGGGCAATAGCGCGGTCCCGTCGATTCGATCTGCCCCGAATACATCGGTGATCGATGGATATTCGCTCGGATGATATCATGGGTTTTCTGGTTCGTATGGGTGATGAAGCAGGTGATCTGGGGAACCGTAACCTTGTCCGTGAGATACGAGAAAGGGGTAGGGGGGTTGTCACCCGGTTGGGTTGTGAGGGAGGGAAAATCGATCGTCGTCCCGTCGAGTCGGGCAGGGGTGCCGGTTTTCAACCGACCCATGGCAAACCCGATTTTATGGAGTGAGGCAGCGAGCGATGTCGAAGGCTTTTCACCCACCCGTCCGGCCGGTGTTTTAGTCTCGCCACAGTGAATCAGCCCATTCAGAAACGTGCCTGTAGTGAGCACCACACGCGGCGCAAAATAGGGCGTTTTCGACTGGCCGATCACACCGGTTATCCTATTGTCTTCAAGCAGCAGATCATCCGCGCCATCTTCGATAATGGTAAGGTTTTTCTGCGCCGCTAAAATGGCCTGAATGGCGGCACGATAAAGTGCCCGATCCGCCTGCGCGCGCGGGCCACGAACGGCGGGTCCTTTACTAGCATTGAGCATGCGGTAATGGATGCCGGCGCGGTCGATTGCTTGCCCCATGACACCGTCCAGCGCGTCGATTTCTTTGACCAATGTCCCTTTGGCAATCCCTCCGATGGCGGGGTTGCAGGACATCTCGCCGATGGTCGATTGCTTATGGGTGAGGAGACAGGTGCGGGCCCCAAGACGGGCCGAGGCTGCGGCCGCCTCCGTACCGGCATGGCCACCGCCAATCACGATCACATCAAATTTTAAGTCCATTGTCATTGTTCCACGTGAAACAGGGTGTGACTTACTTGCCAATACAGAATCGCGAGAAGACGAGATCCAATATATCATCGACCATGATTTTTCCAGTGATTTTGCCTATCTCCGAGGCGGCTTGGCGCAACTCCTCACAGGCAAGTTCAAGCGGTTGATCGATGGAAAACCTGGCCAGCGACTGTGATGTATTCGCCAATGCCGACCGGTGGCGGGCGCGGGTAATGAGCGGCGACACTGTTTTTTCCATGTGGCTTCTGACGTTTAAAACCATTAATTCGACAAGACTATCAATGCCTTGCCCGGTTTTTACTGAAATCCCATGGGTAGGGGCGGGCAGGGAAGGGGCTGTTGTAATATCAGTTTTATTAATAATTATCAGTGTATTATCGTCTATTAACGCAGCGACTTCCGCATATTGCTCGCGCGCAGCATTTGCCTCTAACATACAGATTTTAAAATCAGATTCACGTGTTCTGGCCTCGGCACGACGCACCCCTTCCGCCTCGATTTTCCCCTGAGCCTCTCGCAACCCCGCCGTATCGACAAGCGTGACCCCATAGCCACCAAGTTCGAGCTGAACCTCGATCATATCACGAGTGGTGCCGGGCTCATCAGAGACAATGGCCACCTCACGCTTGGATAATATATTGATAAGGCTTGATTTTCCAACGTTTGGCGGGCCGAAAATCACGATTTCCACCCCCTCCCGTATCTTTTCGCCGATCCCCCCATCATCCAGCATTTGCAAAATAAGGCCTCTTACAGCAGCAACTTTCTCAGCGGTCTCCGTAAGTACCAAGGGTGGGATTTCCTCGTCAGGAAAGTCGATATAGGCCTCGAGTAATGCCAGCGGTTCGAGGATTTTTTCGCGTAGCGCGTGTACCTGGCCGCTTGTCTCCCCCGAAAGTTGACGCATCGCTTGTTTATGCTGGGCGACAGTTTCGGCATCGATGAGATCGGCCAAGCCCTCGGCCTCCATCAAATCGAATTTGTTGTTGAGAAATGCGCGACGTGAAAATTCCCCGGGCTCGGCATGGCGGAATCCGGGAATTTTATTCAGCGCTTCGAAGAGCAATTTCAAAACCGCATGGCTTCCATGCGTGTGCAGCTCCAGCACATCCTCGCCGGTGAAACTATGCGGCGCTGGAAAATAGAGAGCCAGCGCAGAATCAAGCCGAGCGCCATGTTGCGCGAGTTTGATGATGGTTGCTTCGCGCGGCTTGGGCAATTTCCCATCGCTCAAAAATGTCACCACCGCGCACGCGTGTGGACCGGAAATACGCACGACCGCAATCCCGGCCTTGCCGTGACCGCTCGCCAGCGCGTAGATGGTAGAAGGTTGGGCTTCGTGTTGCATGCGCGGATGCCATAAGAGGAAACGATGGTAAAGGCAATTGAGTTCAGCGCCACCGGCGGGCCGGAAGTGCTGGTGCAGGTTGAAAAAGAGCTGCCGCTGCCGGGGCCGGACGAAGTGCGTATCAAACATACAGCCATCGGCGTCAACTTTATCGATACCTATCATCGCACGGGACTTTACCCGGTAAAACTGCCGGCCATCCCCGGATTGGAAGCCGCAGGCATCGTCGATAAACTGGGCAAGGGCGTCACCAGCTTCGCGCGCGGCGACCGCGTAGCCTATGGCCGTGGACCCATGGGTGCCTATGCCGAGGAGCGGAATATACGCGCCGTGGAATGCGTCAAAATACCCGATGCGGTGAATGATGATTTGGCCGCGGCAAGCATGCTCAAAGGACTGACGGCGTGGTTCCTGCTGCATCAAACTTTCCCGGTGAAAAAAGGCGATACGATACTGGTCCACGCGGCCGCAGGTGGTGTCGGATTATTGCTTTGCCAATGGGGCAAAAAACTCGGCGCGCGTGTGATAGGTACCGTGGGCTCCGAACAAAAGGCGACACTGGCGCGGCAGAATGGTTGCGACGAAATCATTTTTTATCGCACAGACAATGTCGCCGAGCGCGTGCAGAGATTGACGGGCGGGCAGGGGGTCGATGTGGTCTATGACTCCGTGGGCAAGGACACATTCACCGCCTCGCTGGATTCATTGCATCCCTTAGGTATGCTGGTTTGCTTCGGCCAATCATCCGGCCCCGTGCCGCCCTTTGCTTTAAGCGAACTGGCCAAACGCGGCTCGCTGTTTCTCACCCGCCCGTCGCTGATGGATTATGTGCGCGAGGATAAAACCTATCACCAAGCCGCCAATGCACTGTTCAAATTACTGGCCTCCGGCGAGTTGAAAGTCACCCTCGGCCAGCGTTTTCCACTCAGCCTCGCCGCCAAAGCCCATCAGGCGCTAGAGGGTAGGGAAACCACGGGTGCGACGATATTGGTTCCTTAATAACATTTATACATGATAGAATAGTTTTTATCTATCATATATATATGATTGACAATTAGGATAGTAATCATGTATATATGATACATGAGAGATTGGGAGACAGCCAGAAAGAACCTTGATCGCCGTCTTAACCAATGGCGTTTCAAGGAACGGTTGGCCGTTCCACCGAAAGGCTGGGTACGGGCAATACGCGATGCGCTTGGCATATCGAGTACAGAGTTGGCAAAACGCATGGGTCTGGCTCAATCACGCATCACCGCCATCGAAGATTCCGAGCGGCGCAGCGCGGCTACGCTGAAAACCATGCGTAAGGTAGCCGCCGCCCTCGATTGTGACTTCGTATATGCACTGGTGCCGCGTGTGCCACTTCAGAAAATCGCCGCAGCGCGCGCGCGTGTGGTGGCGGAAAAGTATTTACGGGACGTTCACCACACGATGCAACTTGAGAATCAGGCCATTAGCCCGCGCGCAAAGCAGGAGTTGCTTAATCGGGTTATGCAAGAGCTCATGGAGAATCCCCGCCGCTTATGGTCGCGCGATGGGTGACCCGCTGGCCGCGTCCGGGGCGGGCAATACGCCTTTAAGCACCGAAGAACGCGATGGTTTAATTCCAACCTGGATAACAACACGCGGCGAACTGAATGAAGCCGAGGCATCGAATATCCTCGAAGCACGAACATGGGTCTCGATCAAAAAACGCGATGTTCTTAGCGAGAAATTTCTTTTGAACCTGCATCAGCGCATGCTGAACAAAGTTTGGCGCTGGGCAGGAACGATACGCAAAAGCGAGAAAAATATCGGTGTCGAACCCCAGGAAATTGAGATCAAATTGCGCAGCCTAATCGACGATGTGCGTTATTGGATCGCGCATGCAACTTATCCCCCCGACGAAATCGCCACGCGATTCCACCACCGGCTGGTATGGATTCATATTTTTCCCAATGGCAATGGCCGCCACGCCCGGATGGCGGCGAACCTTCTGCTGGAATCATTGGGACGTCCGCATTTTACCTGGGGCAGCACAACTCAGACCGACCTCGGAGAAACACGGCGGCATTATATCGAAGCGCTACGGCAGGCAGATAGTCACGATTACGCCGCCTTGCTGGCCTTCGTCCGCACCTGATAAATGCCTGCTAAAGCGTATCGCCAAACGCTGCATGCATAAGCGCCTTGGTATAATCCTGTTTCGGATGGGCGAAGAGTTTTTCTGTCGCACCTTCTTCCACCACTTCACCTTTTTTGAGCACCAGAACGTAATGGGCGAGGGCCTTGATAACGCGCAAATCGTGGCTGATGAACAGGTAGGAAACTTTATACTTCTGTTGCAGGTCGCGTAGCAGGTCGAGCACTTGGGCCTGTACGGACATATCGAGCGCGCTTGTCGGCTCATCCAGCACCACGAGGCGGGGCTTTAGAATCATCGCCCGCGCAATCGCAATCCGTTGGCGCTGCCCGCCGGAGAATTCATGCGGGTAACGATCCTTGATCGCGGGCGACAGGCCGACTTGTACCAATATTTCATCCACCGCTCTTTGTATCCCCCCCGCTTGCGGGGGGGACGTAAGGGGGGGAACGGGCGGTTCCATTATTTCGGACTTGGAGTGGAGGATAGCGTTGCCCCCCCCAAACAACCCCCCCCACCGGGGGGGGTGTTAATGTAAGCCCTGGCCGCCCCACCCCACCCCGACAAAAACAACCCCCGTCAACCCCCGATTTTGGCTGGAAAAAGGG
>JANNSK010000076.1:0-11723 GCA_031402515.1 Alphaproteobacteria bacterium
CTCCTTCTTCGCGCCGCGGGCCAGGGCCCAGTAGTCGATCGCCACGCCATCCCGCATGCGATAGCCCTCTTTTCATACTTGGATTCGGAGTAAACCTCAAACGCCCTCCTCCTGACCTCCCCCCTAGAGGGGGGAGGAACCCAACCGCTGTGCCAAACTTACGAAATGCGCTACGCGCGCTCGCCTCTCCCAAGGTCGAAATTCGCTTCAGCGAATTTCGGGTGAGGGCTTGCGGCCTAGCAATTCCACTGCCGCGCGCAGCAGCGCATTGACGCGCGATTGCCAGCCGGGACCGCTCTCGCGCAATGCGACCAATACGTCATGGTCGAGACGAAGTTTAACCACGATTTTGTTTCGGTTCTTCGGCAATGCGGCCTTAGCGTTCGTGACGGATAGTTTTCTCTTCATACGCAACTCTATACTACAACCGACTCCCCACCGCCAATACATCGAGCGTGCCGTCATGGGGGGCAAGTTCGGACCAGTGACGGATGGGCAGCGATAACGACGCAAACGTACAGGTCGGGTATTTGTCGGCGATGAGCGCGGCGTCCTCGTCATTGGCGTAGCGCGCGGCGAGCGTTGCCACCAGCTGGTGCAGCCCCGGATTATGGCCGACCAATAAAATATGCTGCACCGCATCGTCGGATTCCTTGACCAGCGTCATCCATTCCCCGGCGCTGGCGAGGTATGCGCGGGACGCAAGAATCGTCGGTACCATGACCTGCAATTGGGCCAGTGTCTGGCGCGTGCGCTGGGCGGTTGAACAAATAACCAGCTCGGGCAAGACATTCTTTTTCTTGATGAAATCGCCAATTTTGAGCGCATCCTGCACCCCACGTTCATTAAGACTGCGGGCCACATCGTCCCCATCCCCCTCTTCCGCCTTTGCATGGCGCAGGATGCTTAAGCGGCGCTTGGGTAGTTGTTTGGCAGGACTGTTTGCGTTAGACTGGCTATTCATAAGCCATGAGCCTACAGCCGACAGCCCACAGCTACAAGCTCCAGGCTGTCGGCTGTAGGCTAATTCACTAAACACTGGATACTCAATACCAAATACCCTTATGGCAAGTATCGAACTTTCACAAAAATCCATTGAGGCCAACTTCGCTAAGGCAGAGCACCGCTTCATCAACCGCGAACTTTCGTGGCTGGCCTTCAACACACGCGTGCTCGAGGAAGCGCAGAATCGCAACAACCCGCTGCTCGAGCGGGTGAACTTCCTCTCCATCTCCGCCTCCAACCTCGACGAATTTTATATGGTGCGGGTGGCGGGATTGCTCGACCAGCTCGACCAGGGCATCCACACACCGTCAATCGACGGGCTGCCGCCGAAAAAGCAGCTGGAGCAAATTCATCAGGCAGCCTCGGTGCTTATGGAAGCGCAACAGCTTTGCTGGTTGGATTTAAAGCAGACGCTTGAGGAAGAACGTATCGAGGTGATGACGCCTGCCGATCTTTCTGCGCGCGACAAATCCTGGCTGAAGGATTATTTTGACACCAATATTTTTCCGCTGCTGACGCCGATTGCGGTCGATCCGGCGCATCCTTTTCCCTTCATTCCTAACCTTGGCGTGGTGCAGGTACTTGAGCTCACCCCGCCGAAGAAATCCGCCAAGCGCATGACGGCGCTGATTCCATTCCCCCACGCCCAGCCACGATTTGTGCGCTTGGAAGCAGGTGTAAAGGGTCTGCGCTTTATGTTGCTTGAGGATGTGATTGGCCTCTTTTTTGAAGCGCTGTTTCCCGGGTTCAAACTGGAAGAATCCGGCTTATTCCGCATCGTGCGTGACTCGGAACTCGACATTGCCGATGAGGCGGACGACCTCATCCGCAACATGGACATGGCGGTAAAAATGCGCCGCCACGGCAGTATTGTGCGGGTGAAAACGCTCAAGGGCGTATCGCCGAAGCTCCTGCACTTCATGCTCGATCACCTGCCCGCTGAGCCGGAAGACGTCGTCGAAGTAAACGGTATGGTCGGCCTCGCCCAAATCAGTGAGCTCGCCCATCTGCCGCGTGCCGATTTACGCTACGCTACCTTCAAGGCGCGACATCCCGAACGCATTAACGATTACGACGGCGACTGTTTCGCCGCGATTCAGGCTAAAGATATCGTCATCCACCACCCCTATGAAAGTTTCGACGTGGTGGTACAATTCCTACGGCAGGCCGCTTCCGACCCGCAGGTCGTTTCCATCAAGCAAACGCTCTACCGCACCAGCCACGACTCACCCATCGTCAAAGCGCTGATCGAGGCGGCAGAAAAAGGCAAGTCGGTGACAGCGCTGGTCGAACTCAAGGCCCGGTTTGACGAAGAAGCTAATATCCGCTGGGCGCGCGACATGGAACGCGCCGGAGTGCAGGTGGTATATGGCTTCGTCGAAATGAAAACCCATGCAAAAATTTCACTCGTCGTGCGCCGCGAGCATGGCGGACTCAAAACCTACGCCCATTTTGGCACCGGCAACTACCACCCGGCCACGGCAAAAATCTATACCGACCTCTCCTTTTTCACCTGTGACCGCGCGCTGTGCCAGGATGCGGCCTATGTATTCAACTACATTACCGGCTATGCCAAGCCGGTGAAATTCAAGAAACTCGCCGTGGCGCCGCTTACTTTACGCAAAAAAATCCTCAAACTGATCGCGGCAGAAATTGACAACGCCAAAGCGAAAAAACCCGCCCATATCTGGGCCAAAATGAATTCGCTGACCGACGAGGAAATTATCGACGCGCTCTACGCCGCTTCGCAGGCAGGTGTAAAAATCGAACTCGTCATCCGCGGCATCTGCTGCCTCAAGCCCGGCATTCCGGGCTTCTCCGAAAATATCCATGTCAAAAGCATTATCGGCCGTTACCTTGAACATGCGCGCATTTATTGCTTCGGTAATGGCCATGCGTTGCCCTCGCCTCATGCGCTGGTCTATATCGGCTCGGCGGACTGGATGCACCGCAACTTCGACGCGCGGGTCGAGGCCATGGTCCCCATCGAGAACCCGACCGTGCACCGCCAGGTGCTCGACCAGATCATGGTAGCCAATCTGAAGGACGACCGCCAGAGCTGGCGTTTGCAGGCGGACGGCAGCTATCGCCGCTTAAGCCTCGATGGCCGCTCCTTCGCCGCCCATGACTATTTCATGCATAACCCTTCCCTCTCCGGCCGTGGCAAGGCCCTGCAGCAGGCGGGCGGCGCGACAAAGTCAGAGGACAAGCGCAATCATAAATGAGTGCTAGTGCTAGTCGCTAGTGCTAGTAAAAACCCCGTACTTACCTTGACTAGCACTAGCACTAGCGACTAGCACTAGCCCATGCCCATTACCTACAACCATGCCTCCGCCGACCAGCCCAAGGGGCTTGTGGGCATTATCGATATCGGCTCGAACTCGGTGCGGATGGTGGTGTATCACGGCTTGAAGCGCGTACCGCTACCGCTGTTCAACGAAAAATACATGTGCGCACTGGGCAAGGGCCTTGCCCGCACCGGCAAGCTGAATCCGGCAGGTGTTGAATCAGCAAAAATTGTGATCGCTCGTTTTCTTGTCATGGCCAAGCGCCTGCAGGTTGAGAGTCTTGATATCGTCGCCACCGCCGCTGTGCGTGACGCCGAAAACGGTAAAGACTTCGTGCGCTATCTTGAAAAAGAGCACGATGTCGAAGTCACCATCATCACCGGCGAGCGCGAGGCGGAGCTCGCGGCGGAAGGAATTCTGGCTTCGGTGAACGAGCCGTTCGGCATCTCGGCTGACCTTGGCGGCGGCTCGATGGAGCTGGCCACGGTCGAGCGTTTCAAAATCGGCCACCGCACCAGTTTACGCTTGGGCTCGCTGCGCGTACTCGACAGCGCGGAAGGCTCCGTTGCCAAAATGGAGCAGATTATCAAGAAGGAAATAAAATCCGTCGCATGGCTCAAAGAAGTGAGCCCGCCAATGCTTTATGCGGTGGGCGGTGGCTTTCGCGCGCTGGCCAAGCTCCATATGAAAAAAACCGGCTACCCGCTCAACATCGTGCATGAATATGTGATGAGCAAGCGCGCGGTGAACCAGATCGTTGAAAAACTGCTCGAGATGAAACCGCAGGATATCGCGGGCCTTCCCGGCATTTCGGCCAAACGCGCTACCACGCTGGTGCCCACTGCCATCGTGCTGCAGCAATTGCTGCAAGTCACCGGCGCGCCGGATGTGATGTTCTCGGTAAGCGGTATCCGCGAAGGATTCTTCTACGACCTGTTGAGCGATGAACAAAAGCGCGAAGACGCGCTACTGGCTTCGGCGGAAGACCTCGCCGCATTGATTGGTCGTCAGGGCAGCTACGCCAAGGAACTGTTTAACTGGATGACGCCGCTGTTTTCTACCGAGCCGCTACTCTGGCAACGGCTGCGCATGGCGCTCTGCATGTTGTCTGAACTCGCCTGGTCGATTGACCCTAACTTCCGCGCCTCGTGGGCTTATCATCGCATTGTACAATCCTCGCTCAAAGGCATGGACCACAAGGAACGTATCATGCTGGCGATGGCGCTTTACCACCGCTACCAGACCAAATGGAAAGGCGAGCGGCTCGAACTTAAATTGCTCGATGAGCGCGAGCGTTTATGGTCGCGCTGCGCGGGCCTTGCCGCCAACCTCGCCTTCCAACTATCGGGCGGCCGCGCGGGCAACCTGCACCATGCGCGTCTCACCTGGCATGACGGTCAGGTCAAGCTAGCGCTGGATGAAGAAGCAAGTCCCCTGCACACGGAAACGGTCGAAAAACGCATTGAAGGATTAGGCGAGGCTCTGAGAGCCTTCTCCAATTTCGTCATATAACGCTTCTTGCTGATTGATTCGACGCCGAACTGCTTGAGATGCTCATTCACATATTGCGTATCGAGCAGCTCGTAACCCGCTTCTTTGAGAATCTCGACCAGCGTGACCAGCGCAATTTTGCTGGCATTTTCTGCCGAGGAAAACATGCTCTCGCCAAAAAACACCCCGCCGATACTTACGCCGTAGAGGCCACCCACAAGCTCTCCATCAAGCCAGACTTCAATGGAGTGCGCCGCACCGCGCACATGGAGTTCATTATAAAGTTCGATGATGGCGTCGTTGATCCAGGTGTCTTTGCGCTTGCTTGTAAGCGTACTGCAGGCACGGATAACGGCGTCGAAATCCCTATCAACCGTGATCGTGTAGGGATGCTCCTTCATTGCCCGCTTGAGTCCGCGCGGGATGTTGAATCCCTCAATCGGCAATACGCCGCGCTCCTCGGGGCTGAACCAGTAAAGCTCGGGGTCGTCCTTCTCCAGCGCCATCGGGAAATAGCCGTTTTGGTAGGCAGCAAGGAGCATATCCGGCGTCAACCCGTCCACTACTTCACCAATGCGGCGAGCGCGTTGATCGCCTCAACGTAGCCAGCCGCACCTTTTCCGCTGATACTCTGCTTCGCCAGCGGCTCAATATACGAATGGTGGCGGAACGGCTCGCGGCTTTTGGGATCGCTTAAATGCACTTCGATCACTGGCAACGCTACCGCCCGCAGCGCGTCGTGGATAGCAATCGACGTATGCGTGTACCCGCCAGCATTGATAATAATACCTTTGGCATTCTTGCCGGCATGCTGAATCCAGTCGACAAGGTCGCCCTCATGGTTGCTTTGCTTGAAATCAACCGTCAGGCCCAAGCCCTTGGCGGCATCGGCGCAGAGTTTCTCGATATCGGCGAGCGTGGTTTTGCCGTAAATCTCCGGCTCGCGCGTGCCCAACATATTGAGGTTGGGGCCGTTCAGAATCAGAATATTGGCGGTCATGGTTCCCTCACTCCGTCATCGCCCGAATCGCCCTTCGCGATTCTAGGGCGATCCAGCGCTAGATTCCCCTAGAATTTTGCTAAAGCAAAATTCGGGGAATGACGATAGAACATTGCACATTGTCGTGAAAAATTCTACATTCCCCCTATGACTAACACAGCGCTTAAAACTCTGCAAATCACCGTCAACGGCAAGGCCATGAGCGCCTGTGCGGGGGCGCGGGTGGCCGACCTCGTTACTGAACTTAAGCTCGATCCCAAGCTGGTCGCCATCGAGCATAACCTCGCCATCGTGCCGCGAAGTGCCTATGGTTCAACAATCCTCGCCGATGGGGATCGCATTGAAATCGTCGGATTTATTGGTGGTGGTTAAGATGGGCGATTCACTCGTTATCGGCAAATTCACATTCTCCTCGCGCCTCTTGGTCGGCACCGGCAAGTATAAATCCATGGGGCAAACCAAAGCGGCGATTGAAGCCTCGGGCGCCGAGATCGTCACCGTCGCCCTGCGCCGCATGAACCTCACCACCGCGGGCGAGCGACTACAGGATTATGTTGACCCTAAGAAATACACCTACCTACCCAACAGCGCCGGTTGCTACACGGCAGAAGAAGCCGTGCGCACGCTGCGCCTGTCGCGCGAACTCGGTGGCTGGGAGATGGTGAAGCTCGAAGTTATCGGTGACAAAACCACCCTGTACCCGGATGTGGTCGAAACCATCAAAGCCGCCGACATCCTCGTGCGTGAAGGCTTCACCGTGATGGTCTATACGACCGACGATCCGGTCGTCGCCCGCAAGCTCGAGGACATTGGTTGCGCCGCCATCATGCCGCTTGCCGCACCGATCGGCTCCGGCCTTGGCATCCAGCATCCGGAAAATATCCGGCGCATTGTCGCACAATCGAAAGTCCCCGTATTCGTCGATGCCGGTATCGGCACCGCGTCGGACGCTTGCGTGGCCCTCGAACTCGGCTGCGACGGCGTACTGCTAAACTCCGCCATCGCCGAAGCGCATGACCCAGTCGCCATGGCCCGCGCGATGAAACTCGCCGTTGAAGCTGGCCGCGCCGCCCACCTCGCCGGTCGCATGGAGAAGAGAGCGCATGCGGTAGCGTCATCGCCGCAGACAGGGTTGATCGCGGCGAGCTAGCCTAGTTTTTCAATGAGTTGATGCAGCGAGGAGATAAGTTCGCGGCCAACCGCCTGGCCCGCCTCTTTCATCTTCTGGCGGAAAATCACCGAGATCGTGTCGATACATTTGCGCACGACGACGAGCTTATTCGCATCGAGCGGCGTATGGGCGGTGAGATACTCGACCAGCATACCGCCGACCTCGGTGCCTAAATCATAGCCAAAAATCCCCGCCTGCGACTTGATGGCATAAGCAACATCGAGCAGCGCCGCATGCGCCACAATATCGCCCGGATGGCCGGTGAGTTCCGCAAAGGCTTTCTCGAGGCTGGACACGTCGTCCTTCGCCCATTCAAGGAAGTCACCTTCCGCCGCAAGGAGTTCGCTCTGCGCGCGTTTGATTTCGACCGCATTGATGATTTTTGCCGCATCGATACCGACAAGATCACGGATCGAAGTATTGGCTGGCAGTATCTCCGTGCCTTTCGGCTTACGCGCGGCACGACGCTCTTCCGTACCCGGCGGTGGCTCACCCCGGCGCCGACGGCAGGGGCCAACAAAGCCCGGCGATTCAACAAATACGCGCGGCTTGTCAATCACCTGAATCAGGCGATTGGAAAGCGTATGCGCCGAGAACGGCTTAACCAGAAATTCGTTGACCCCAGCGTCGCGCGCCTCCTCCACCGACTCCTTCTGCCCGCGCGCGGTGAGCATAATGATCGGAATGTCGCGCCGCAGACGTTGCTCATCCTTCGCCATACGGATGGCTCTAGCGAGATCGACGCCATTTACCGGCTGCATATGCCATTCGGTGATGATGAGGTCGAATTTTTCCTGCCTGAGTTTATTGAGTGCCCCTTCGCCTGAATTGACGACCTCGATCTGTAAAAAACCAAAGGAGCGCAACACGCGCTTGACCAGACCCGAGATACGCACATCGCGGTCGGCAACCAGCACGCACACTCCGGCAAACCGCTGGCGCGGATCATATTTATCGAGAGGTGCGAACTTGCGAGGAGCGCGGGCCATAAGGTTTTATAGTTTGATTTCTGAGAGATGCAATATACAGAATAAAAAGTGCTGACTCTATCCCAGCACCCTGCGCACCAGCGGCAGCGTTACGGCTCTTCCCTCGGCCAGCGAAGCTTCATCCATCGAAGCCGCAAAGCGCTGGATGGCCTCATAACTGCGCTCAAGATGGGTCACCGCGTAGTGCAACACGTTGGGTGCGACTTTGAGTTGGCGGTCGGCGAAGGATTTGGCCAGTACGGCAGCGAGCAACGCATCGTCCGGCGCGCCCATGGCGACCGCAGGCAGCGCCACCAGTCGTGATTTTAGGTCAGGCAAGGCAATCGCCAACTGGTTGGCGGGATACGAAGCAGTAATCAGCAGATAGTCGCCGCGCGAGCGCGCATGGTTAATCAATTGCGCGAGCGCCGCCTCGTCCTTCACCGCTTCCAACCCATCAAGCACCCAGCTATGGTGGCTGGCCAGTAGTTGATCGGCAGGCGTGGTGCCGACGCGGGAAGCATCAAGGAGTGCGCCTTTGCTTTTAGCAGCAAACAGGTTGGCAAGGTGGGTTTTCCCGCAGCCTTTGGGGCCATATAATAGTGCGATGGAGTAAGGCCATTCGGGCCAGCGGCGCATCAGCTCCAAGGCTTCCGCGTTTGCTGTACCCGCGATGAAATCCTCCGGCGCATAGCTCGGCGTCGGCGCGAACGGCATCACCAGTTGTGAAGGTAATATGCTCATTTTTCCTGATAGAGCGGCGATTCAAGATAGATCGATATGAGGAACCGCACGCCGACACTAATGACAGCAGTGATGGGTACAGCAAGCAGCACGCCGGCAAAACCAATCAGCACCGCACCCGCCAGCATGCCGAACAGCAGCCATAAGGGATGTACGCCCACCCGATCGCCGATGATCTTTGGCGTCAGTATCTGCGATTCCAGCACTTGGCCCACGGCAAACACTGCCGCCACTATCCAGAAATCGGGCGTAATCCCGAACTGGCTATAGGCGACCATGAGCCCAAGCCCCGCTGAAATCCACGTGCCAATATAGGGAATAATGACCAACATGCCGGCTAACACACCGAGCAGTAGCGCGTATTTGAGCCCGATCACCGCGAAGGCGATGGCGTAAAGCACGGTCAAGATAAACATTACGTAAAGCTGGCCGCGCAGGTAACCGGCGAGCACGCGGCTGACTTCATTCGCCTGCGCACGAATAGTGGCGGCATGGGCACGCGGCAGCAACGTGTCAACGCGCTTCACCACGCAATCCCAGTCGCGCAGCAGGTAGAAAGAAACAATTGGTGTAATCAACAGCAGCGACGCTACGTTGAGCAGCGCAAAACTCGAACTGACAAGTTTGCCGACAACTTCGTTACCCAACGCCACCGCGCGCGCCATGAAATCGCTGGGGGTGGCGGGTATGGATTCCGGCGTGTGGCCGTTCGTCAACCGGTCGATCGAGGAGAAAAGTGGCGCCGCCTTCTCCTCAAACAACATCTCGACTTCTTTGAGAAAGTCCGGAAGCTGGGTGATGAGGGAGGCAAGCTGGTGATAGAGCAGCGGACCAATCCAGACGACGAGCGCGATAAGTATCGAAAAGAATGCCAGTGTAATCACCGCCGAGGCATAGCCGCGCGACACCCGGCGTTTCTCAAGCCTATCGGCCAACGGGTCGAACAGATAGGCTACCAGCGTGCCAATAATGAAAGGCAGCAGAATAGGCTCCACCGCACGCAGGAACCATACAAACAGCACGATGATCGCCGCCCATGCCAACAGGTTAGGCACTGGCAGGGAGAATTTCGTTTCTTTCTTTTTCATAATCACCTCAATGAGAGCATCCAGCCGTCGCTTCTTTCGCCGACGACAATGCCCTGTTTTGCCAAATCGATTTTCAGTGTTTGCCTTTCACCGCTGTAATAGATCGTACCCGACACATTCTGCAAGGTGATGTTGGGAATCTCAAGCGCCATCACATTGGCCGCGCCGCGAATCGATTGCTGCATCTTCCCCAATTCGCGCGGGTTGGCATAGGTGAAATACACTTTAAGATGGGAGGCATTTTCAAGCGCCCGCCGCTCGTCGTACGAGGTCGAAGTAGCGATCTGCGTGACCGCAGAGGCAATGGCAGCAGCAGCCATTTGCAGTCGGGTGGCGGCTGTTTCCTTCACCTCGACGACGGGTACTTTCATGACTTCCACACGCACGTCTTTGGGTGTAAGCCTGCGCAGCGTGATACTGGTCGGTTCGATGGTGCCCTCCGCGCCAGGTGTGGCGGTAGCGATGATGATTTCTTCCGCCCCGTAACGCTCGAACATCGAGCCAAGCTCAACACCAGTGACCACCGCCGCGTTGTTATGGTCAATCAGCCGCAGATCCTCGAAATCGCCCGCGGGTACCAACACCGCGCCATGCGCCTGACGTAATACTTCCAAGCGCAGCAATTCACGCAGCGGATTTTCTGTTTCCCACAGATAGGCGCGCTCTTGCGTACGGTATACCGGCAAAATCAACACGCTGCGGCTGGCAGATACGGTATCGCCCAGCGTACCCGCAGTCGCCGCCGGTAAATCAAGGGCGCGCCTGAGTTCGGTATCAACGATACTGACACTGACATCCGCATAGGTGATTTCCTTTTCGCGCCGGATATTGAGAATGGTCGCCCCGCGCACGATACGCTTCATCTCCTCAGGCTTGAGCGCTGCCACTTTCGCTGAGGCGTTTTCCACCTGCAGTTTGCGCGCGAATAGATACACCGCCCGTTTTTTGGCATAATCGACCGCCATCGCCTGCGCCTGCTGGCTCGAACGGCTAACCCCCACCCCCAACACCCGCAGCGGCTGGACACCGGCAAAAGCAGGCGCAGAAAAAAACAGCGCTGCGATAAGGACAACGACAAGAAGCGAGCGCGGTCTATAGCTCCCCCCCTGAGGGGGAGCGGGATTTGCTCTTGCAAATCCGTGGGGGGTTAACTCCGCGGCCCATACCCCCCACCGAATCGCAAGGGCGATTCGACTCCCCGTCAGGGGGGGAGTTAAGACAGGCCGTGCAGTTTTGGTTGCGGATGCTGACATAAAGCTGTTTATAAGAAGCAGGTTACACAAGATGAGCAAAGCCCGCAACGAGCGATATAAGGAAGCCGGTGTCGATATCGATGCTGGCAATCAATTGGTGGAGCGTATCAAGCCCCATGCCAAGTCGACCGCGCGCGCCGGATTGATGGGCGGATTGGGCGGTTTCGGCGCACTTTTCGACCTGAAAGCCGCCGGATTCACGGACCCCATTCTCGTCTCGACCACCGACGGGGTGGGCACCAAACTCAAACTCGCCCAACTGGCGGGCGACCATTCGACTATCGGCATCGACCTTGTCGCCATGTGCGTCAACGACCTCATCGTGCAGGGCGCCACACCGCTCTTCTTCCTTGATTATTACGCCACCGGCAAACTCAATGTCGAGGCGGCGGTGCAAGTCATCCAAGGCATCGCTGAGGGTTGCAAACAGGCGGGCTGCGCGCTGGCTGGCGGTGAAACGGCGGAGATGCCCGGCATGTATCATGGCGATGATTACGACCTCGCCGGATTCTCCGTCGGCGCGGTCGAGCGCGAGCAATTACTCCCGAAGAAAAATATCGAAGCGGGCGATGTACTCATCGGCGTCGCCTCCTCCGGCGTGCATAGCAACGGCTATTCGCTGGTACGCAAACTGGTCGAGCAAAGCGGTGCGAAGCTCACCGATAAACCGCCCTTCGCCCACAGCGAAAAAACCCTGAGCGCGGCGCTGCTCACC